>NZ_JBFTMK010000470.1:0-4015 GCF_056396965.1 Pseudomonas sp. 05N434 | reverse complement strand
GGCCATCGCCGACCTGAATGACCGGGTGCAGGCCTGGAACGAACAGATGCAGCGCGAAATGGGTTCGCTGCCAGCAGCCCCGGCAGCACCGAGTGCGACCGACCAAGTGACTGTCTGAAGTTCTGTGGATAACCTGTGTACCGTTTCGTTGAAAATCGCTGTATTTAGTTTTTAAGCTTTTGATTTTTATACATATTTCTTAAGCAAATAAAACTTCGGAAAACGTGCATAAGTTTTTTTCGGACGTAAAAAAACCGGCTGATATAGCCGGTTTTTTTATGCCTGTAAAAATGATCAGGCTCACTCGCTCAAAAGGGGTAGCTGGACACTGAACGTCGTGCCTTGTCCTACCACGCTATGACAGGAAATCCGCCCGCCGTGACGATCCACCACCGCCTTGACCATGGACAACCCCAACCCCAGGCCGTCACTGCCGTGAGCCGATGCAAAGCGTCGATACTGACTGAACAGCTCGGGAAGCTCTTCGACGGCAATCCCTCGGCCCTGGTCGACTATCTCGCACGTTAACCAACCCTCGGTACAACTCACCCGCACGGTGATCCGCGAACCCGCCGGACTGTACTTGATGGCGTTTTCCAGCAGGTTGAACAGTGCCCGTGTCAGTAACGACTGATCGGCCAGGACCAGCGCTTCAGCATCTTCGTCGAGGTCATGCAGCAACTGAATGTTCTTCAGATGAGCGATGCTCGAGGCCTGGTCAAAAGTATCGAGCAGCAACATCGCGAACATGCTCGGCTGAAACTGATAGGCCTCGGATTCAGCCTTTGCCAACTGCACAAAGGCCTCGGTCAGGTTCAGCGCCTTGCGCACTTGTAACTCGATCTGACTGAACACTTGAGTGTCGCCAGACACCTGATGCCGCTGAACGTCGAGCAAAGCCAGAATCGCCGAGTGGGGGGCCCTCAGGTCATGAGACAGAAAACGCAGCAACACGGCCCGCTGCTCCTCGGCGTCCCGTTCGACGCTCAAGTCAGTGAGGCTCAGTAACCAGCCAATCACCGAGTCGCCCTCGGCCGGCAACAGCGGCGCCAGGTCCAGACGCAGGCTGCGTGCCTGAGTGTCACGAAACTCCAGCAGCTCCAGGGTCGACAACGCCGGCAGCGTTCCATCGGACGGCACCGGGTAACCCAACTCGCTCAGTTGCTCGAGCATCTCCTCGCCCACCAGGCTGCTGGAAAATATCTCCCGAGCCTTACGGTTGGCCAACAGAATGCGCCCATTCGGATCGCTGATCAGCGTCGCCACCGGCAAGTACTCAAGGCCATCGGCAATGAAACGCCGGGTGTCACGTGTCCRGCTCATGGCCTGTTCCAGCGCGACGATTTGCCCTTGCAGCACATCGCCAGCCGGGGCCTGGGTCCGACGGCGTTCGGGAAACACTTTCGGCTCGCTGTCCAGACGCGCCAGTTCCCAGCCGAAATAGGCGAGCACCGCATTCAGCCTTCGCCAATTCCAGATCAGGTAACCCAACAGCATACCCAGCAGACTCGCGGCCGGTGACCACCACCAACCAAGACGCAACAGCAGGCTCGAACCCAGCAGCGCGACCGCCATTGCCCCCAGGGTCAGCCATAACGCGCGACGCGGACGCACCAACATAAGGCCCAGCAACTCACCGACAATCACCACCGATAACAACGCCGCCAAACGTTCATCGAGAGCCACAATGTTGCGCTGTTGCAGCAACCCATTGAGGATATTTGCCTGAATTTCGATGCCCGGGGTGGTGCCCATGCTCGCCGATTGCGGTGTCACGTAACGGTCCCCCAAACCTGGAGCGGTGGAGCCGATCAGGATCAAGCGATCGCGCAGCAATTCGGGCGGGACTTCACCGCGCAAGACGCTGACGTAGGGCACACTGGGAAAACCCGCATCGGAACGGATGAAAGGAATCCGTATTTTGTGGGCTCGCTGCCAGCCTTGCGTCGACGGCAGGGCCGGGGTCCCGGGCATCGGTACATTCTCCTTGTCGGCAAGGGTCTGTTCGTACAGCAGCCAGGCCAGTTGCGCGCGTGTTTGTTGTGCCGGTCCTTCGCTTAAATACACACTGCGCACGATCCCGTCGGCATCCGCTTGGGCATTGATGTGCCCGATGCCTTTGACGCAATGGCTCAGTGGYGCCACYGGTTCAATTTCCCCCAAAGGCTGTCCATAACGCGCCACGCCTTCACGCAGCAACGGCACGAAGACATTTCCGGCACGGCAGGCCGCCTGGGCCAGAAGCTGATCGTTGCCGGGATGGCTATCGGGCTCGCTGAAAATCACGTCGAACAGAATGCCTTTGGCGTTCGCAGCGCCTAGCCGATCAAGCAACTGCGCGTGCATGGCCCGCGACCAAGGCCATTTGCCTAGCTGCTGCAAGCTGTAGTCATCGATCGTGACGATGAGTATTCGTGGGTCCACCGGCAGCGGGCTCAGCCGACGCAGGTTGTCGTACAGCAGATTGCTCAAGACCAGGCCATGGGTCATGGACAGCACTGCCGTCAGCGGCAACAGGATCAGGCTGACCCACAGCCACTCGCGGACCATCCGCCGAAACAGCCGCTGAGCCTGGGTCGGCTCGCGGCCGTCCTTCCTTGGGCGGCCCTTCATCGGTCGTCGGCCAGGGCGCTATTGGACACGCGTGGTCCTGGGGTAATAGAAAATGTCATACACCCCGGTCTCTCCTTCTAACCCCTGAGCGTCATACGCCGACAGGCGAACATGGTAGAACAACGCTTTCAGCCCGCTGAATTTGACCTCGGGCGTGCTGGAAAACTGCTCTTGCTTGATGTCCAGAAAGTTCGCGTCGGTGGCCACTTGCGCCCGATAACGCGTGGCGCCTTCGATGGGCTTCATGATCAATTGCCAGACAGGCACATTACCCGTTTGACCGGCCTGCCCCAACAAACGTGGGGCAGGTAACAAGTCGATTGGCGTCAACGTGCCTTGTTTCTGAATACGCAAGCCCTGACGGGCCATGACCTGGACTTCATCATCCTCAGGGCCCTGAGTCCGTTTGGCAGTGGAGCGGGCAGAGCGGGGGCGCGACAGTTCCTCATCACGATTGACCGCCACTTGCCCATTCAGCACTTCCAGTAATGCCTGGCCACCATCATCGTTGCGCACCCGGAAGTGCGTACCCCGTACGCCCAGTACACCGACCGGCGTGACGATCTGAAAACGATCATGGTCGCTGGCACGCTTGATCACATACGACTCGACCTGACCCTGCTCGAGGATAACCTGAGGGATCGAATGTTCTTCATTGAGGTGTAGCGTGATCTGGGAGCTGGAAGGCAGCACTACCCGCGAGCCATCACCCAGGGAAAGGCTGACAAACGCCGAGGGCGAGGTCTTGATGCCTTCCCGCTCGTCGATCGGCATGCCTTCCTGCAGTGGCGTCTGTTTACCTTTGGCATCCAGCTTCCAGGCTTCGCCAGTCAGATGTTCGACAGTCGCGGGCAGCGGTTGGCCGCGACATTGTTGATTATCATCGATATAAGGCAGACGTTTTGCCGAGGCGGCAGCCGCCGATGCACTCTGGGTGAACAATTCCATCAACCCGGCAACCAGTAAAAGACAAACGCCAGAACGGCGTGGGAGCAATAAGGTCATGAGGTTCATGGATTGGCTTTTATGCTCTTATACAAATCATGCCGGGAAACGCCCGCGCTGACGCACGATACCTGACCGGATGCTCTGGCAGATAGCCATGGGTGCAAAGGAAATGAGATGACACATCCCTGTGTCGGAACCGAGCAGGCACTCCATGTGTTTTTCCCCTGAACTGCAGACTCGCCGAAAACCGGCGATCGACGGTCCTGCAGTTTGGCATTGACGCTCCCTGCGTCGGAGCACATCCCAATGCCCCTGTGCCGCTCAGCGAAAACGAATTTACCGGCATAAGCGACCTTGCGCGGTCATTCTCAATATTTGTTCAGAATTGACTGAAGGCGCCTAAAACACCCAACGTTGTTGCGCCGAACGAATGTCGAGCTGGGCGGCTTCCACC
>NZ_JBFTMK010000469.1:0-4022 GCF_056396965.1 Pseudomonas sp. 05N434 | reverse complement strand
CATCATCTTCCGATCCAGGCAGACCGACTGCGCGACATGCCTGCTGAAAGCCAAGTGCTGTCCGAACACCTCGATTCGCAAGATTGCTCGCAGCGTCCATGAAGCCGCTCGTGATGTGGCTAGGCGCATTGCAGCAACGCCGGAGTACGTGCGCTCTCACCATGAGCGCAAGAAGGTCGAAATGCTGTTTGCCCGCTTCAAGCGCATCCTGAAACTGGATCGCCTGCGACTACGGGGCATGAGTGGTGCGGCCGACGAATTCACGCTGGCCGTCGCAGTGCAGAACCGGCTATCGATCCTGCACGCAATGATGSCAATATGACTCATCTTGGAGAAAGTAACATTCGGCGCGAGGCGAAGCCGGATGTCATGCGCATAGGGATAAGGAATATGGTTTCGATTCAGGTGGATGGTGAGGACAAGACCGCAAAGATCAGCGACTGGGCGATTCGCTGGAGCGACAAGTACGAAGCCCTGGAACTGACCTGTCACTTCCCCTCCAAGAAAAAATACACCCGTGCGCTCAGTAACTGCCAAGTTTCGCCCACCCGCGAGTTGACCAATGTATTGCTGCACAAGCCCGGCAGCACGATCGTCACGCCCATTGCCAAAGCTACGATTTACGGCGAGCGATATGCCGTCGTGCACTACCCGGGCGCCGAAAAGCCCTATGTCTACAAGATGGACGGTATCGGCTTTACCGCCCCGACATCGATGAAGGAAACGCCGGTCTTCCGCTATTTCACTCTCGTGGCGAATGCCCGACAGGATCACGCTGAGTCGAAAACTGATCGTGAAATTGCCGACAATGTGGTGCGCCAGCTCGGARAACTGCCCGCCATCGCTGGCACTGCCCTGCAAGCCTATTGTACGGGGCGAAACGGCACGCTGGCGCCGGGTCAGGGGCTCATCTATCCGTTCGGGCTTAACGAGAGTCAGCTTCAGGCGGTCGAGCGGGCGTTCAGCGCGCAAATCAGCGTGATCGAAGGCCCGCCAGGGACCGGCAAGACCCAGACGATCCTCAACATCCTCGCCAATATTCTGTTACGTGGGCAGACGGTAGCGGTGCTGTCCAACAACAATGCTGCCGTGGAAAACGTCTACGAAAAGCTGGAGAAATACGGCCTGGGCTACTTGGTCGCCAAGCTTGGCAACCAGGACAAACGTGAGGCCTTCTTTGCCGATCTGCCTGCTTGGCCATCAAACGCGCCCGAGCCGGCACCATCCCTAGATGAAATCCAGGCCTTGCTGACCCGCTTGAAGCAGCACCTGCAAGACCACAACAGGGCGGCACAACTGCAAATCGAGCTGGACGAGCTGGTCATCGAGCGGCGCTACCTGCAGCAGTGGCAGGCAGAAAGCGATGTACAGGCCACAGTCTCGCTCGACAAGTACGGCCTGACACCGCGCAAGACTGCGGACCTCATGGCCTACCTGGCGTACCTCGGCGAGCAGCGCATTCATCTCAAAGACCGTATCGAGCTTCTGTTCAAATTCAGAATCTTTCGCACCAAGCCATTCACCGAGGGCGAGGCGCGCATGGCCGTTTTCCATGCACTGCAGATGCATTACTACGACAAGTCGCTACGGGACAAGGAAGCGGAGCTGCGGGCGTGCCGTGAATCGTTGGCACGCGCGAATTTCACGGCCCTGCTGAAAGAACTGACAACAGCATCGATGCACCATCTCAAGCAGCATCTGCAACTTCAGGTACCGCCGTCGGACAGCTTTGATGTCAAAACTTACCGCAGGCATTTCGATGTCTTCTTGCAGCGCTTCCCTATCCTGGGCAGCGGCACGCACTCCATCGTCAATTCGATCGCGCCGGGAGCGGTCCTCGACTACGTGATCATCGACGAAGCCTCTTTGCAGGACATCGTGCCGGGCATCCTGCCACTGGGCTGCGCAAAGAACCTGATCGTCGTCGGAGACAACCGCCAGTTGCCGCATATCCCTGTGGCACTGGGGCTTCAAGCGCCCGCCGAAGTCTACGATTGCGAGCACTACAGCCTGCTGGATTCGTGCATTGCCGTGTTTCAGGACACGCTGCCCAGAACCCTGCTGAAAGAACATTACCGCTGCCACCCCAGGATCATCCAGTTCTGCAACCAGCAGTTCTACGACAACGCACTGGTGCCGATGACCGAGGACAAGGGCGAAGCCCCCCTGCGCCTGGTGGTGACAGCCAAGGGCAACCACGCCAGGAAGAACACCAACCTTCGGGAATTGGACTCCCTGCTGAAGGTGCTTGGGGACGAGGGGCCGCCCGTCGGTATGGACGGCGAAGGCCGCGGTTACATCGCCCCGTTCCGGGCGCAAGTCAACCTTTCCGACACGCACTTGCCGACGGATTTCGTCAAGGACACCGTGCACAAGTTTCAGGGGCGCGAATGCGACGAGATCGTCTTCTCCACCGTGCTGGACAAGAAGCGCTACAACCAGGCGCGAACACGCCTGGATTTCGTCGACGACCCACGCATGATCAACGTGGCAGTTTCGCGGGCCAAACATCGCTTCACCCTGGTGACTGGCGACGAGGTGTTCACTGACAACAATGGCCACATCGCCGCGCTGATTCGCTACATCAGCTATTACGCGCAGGACGATCAGATCRTACGCGCGCCGGTGGTGTCGGCATTCGACTTGCTGTACCGCGAGTACGACCAGTCTCTGGCACGCTTGGACGCCCGCCTGCGGCCCGAGGATTCACGCTACAAGTCCGAGCAGATCGTGGCACAGTTGCTGCGTGAAGCGCTGTCAGCCCCGGCGTGCCAGGCATTGAAGTACCACACACAGATCCAGCTGGATAAGCTTGCATCGCCGGGTAGCCTCGACTGGACGGAGCCCCAGCGGGCGTTCATGAGGCGCGCCAGTTGCGATTTCGTGATCTATTTCAAAGTGGGTAAAAAACCGATAGGGGTGATCGAGGTTGATGGCGGGTACCATGACCGACCCGTGCAGGCAGCTCGGGACGCCATGAAAAATGAGATTTTGGCTAGAAGTGGCATTCCTATTCTGCGGCTGCGGACAGTTGAGAGTGACATTGAGCGGAGAGTTGGCGACTTTATCGGGCAGTGGGCTAGTCCTACGCATGGCGCATAAGCACTGGGTCAGAGGTCGTCAGTCGTTGATGGTAGCAATCGACCCGAAGCTGCCTGTAGCCAAGCCGCAAGCTAGCCGATCGAAGGGTTACCGAAAGTATTCGCGACTCCTGTGGGAGCGGGCTTACCGGAGTGCCGCACCACCGCGAACACGGGCGAAGCCCTTGCCATCCAACACGATGCCAGAGACAGCATTTTGCATGTAAGGATCAGGCTTGGTCAGTAATCGCTTCAGGGATCGGGTCGAAAGCAGCCGCTGGCGAGGGACCGCTTTCGACCCGGGCTGTGTAAAAACGTTTTAGAGCAGGTTTGAAGGTTCGAATCGGAACGAAAACCGCGTTCCTACGCAAATTTCAGGACCACTGATCTGCCAATCACGGTCAGATTTTACGTAGCGACACAGACTTCAAAACGAGGCCTGCGTTTTTACACAGCCTGGACCCATAGCGGACACTCCAGCAGCCAGTCAGATGTGTCTACGAGACCAGAGGGCCATTCAACTTACTGGAAATTGTCTGCCCCCGACCTAGGCAACCTCATTGCGCACTTGACGGCAACTCTTATCCGGTATGGCGTGGCTTACAACCTCCTAACATCAGGCATTAGGTACTTTAAGGTCGAACAACAGCTCATCGGTTGCGCGATCAAAATGGTCGGTAAGGAAATCCAGCAATACACGCACGCGGGGAATCCGGTAACGATTGCCGTGTAATACCGCGTAGACGCCGGCCTCTCGGACACAAAAGTCAGGTAACAGGACCTTCAGTCGTCCAGCACGGATATCGGCTGCCGCATCCCAAATGGTCTTGCGTGCGATGCCATGTCCAGCCAACGCCCATGCGCGCGCGAGGGCGCCGTCGTTGGTTTCCCATGCCTGGCTCATGGGAACGGTGTGGTTCCATTCCTGACCATCCACCACAA
>NZ_JBFTMK010000468.1:0-4042 GCF_056396965.1 Pseudomonas sp. 05N434 | reverse complement strand
GGTTGGCTTCGCTTCAACCTACATGCGATGTGTTCGACTGCGTCGAACGGCGCTGCGCGCCAATCCCCAGATGAACACCTCCACTCAGCCTCCCGAAGGGGCGGGTGAATCAAGATCAAAAGCGGCAGGCGAGCTAACGCTCGGCCTGTTGAGTGGCGAGGGGCGGGTGTGCACCGTTCAATAGTGGGGGGCTTGTTCGTGAAGGCGGCCTGACAGCCGACCAATCTCTTTCGTCTGTACCTGCATGATCGTTCCCACGCTCCCGCGTGGGAATGCCGCCAGGGACGCTCCGCGTTCCGCTTTTGAATGTTTAATGGATGTGCCTGAACGCAGACCTTTCCCACGTATCTTTCAGGTTGTCCGTCGGAAGCGGGCTCTCTAGTCTTTGGCTGTCGCTGCAAATTCAGCGACCGGGCGTGAGATCCCCGGCAATTAGTATGCATCTAGCGCCAATACCACCATAATTGGCGCCAGCTTATCCGCTGCCTGTAAATGCGTTATGGCAGCTGTGTGCGGGCAGACTTCGGTCTGGCCGGTTGCCTGCTACCGGTGGATCTCACTCTGCACATAGCTGCCACCTCTTCGTCGCTTGAGATCCGGCGAGTGGTGGCACCCATCCCAGCAGGAGTTTTCATGGATAAGTTAATCCCCGATCCACCCTTCAACACCACCACCCCCAACGCCGAAGCCTCGCACGCCGAAGAATTACTCAAAGACCGCGAAGCCATAAAACGCGCGCTCGACTACTACCTCGATCCCCCAACGCCCTACACCGAAAAAAAACGCCGCCCCAGCACCATGTTCATCGTCGCCCCGAATATGGATACCGAAAGCCTCTTGGCCCACGCCTACGAATCGTTAGCCACGGCGAGTGTCCTGGCCAGCGATTTCGCCAACGACCTGACCGCCCCGCAGCGCTACACGGCGCTGGCGATTCAACAGAGCATCATGCTGGCGGAGTTGGCGGTGAACCGGGCGCTGGATAACGTCGATCCGGCGTAGACCGCGTTATCGTTCATCGCGAGCAGGCTTGCGATGGCGGTTGGTCAGTCGGCACAAAACCCGACTGACCAGCTGCAGCCTGCAGCCTCCGACACAGGTATACTGCCGCCTTTCGCGGCTCGCCTACCGGGCCCGACTCTTTAGCATCACCCGGAGCTTTCATGACTTCCCCGACACAACCGCCGGTTGCCGACGCTTTGCGCGACGACCAGGCAGACCTGCCCGACAGCGTCGACTCCAGCGCCGACAGCGAAACCAAAGCGGCGATCCCGGCGTTCAAGTTTCCGTTCAAGCCGGGGGAACTGGCCGGCGCGAAGAGCGCCAGCCAGCCTTGGTACAAGAATGGCGCCAAGAACGGCCACACCAAGACCCCGGGCGCAGCGCCTCCTGGCACTCGTCGTTCGATGGGCAAACGCTGACCGCCAGGCGTTTTTTGTCGGTAGCAGTTCCTTCTGTCATTGAGACAATTCCCACAAGGATGAGCGATTTGTCCTCTGGGAAGTCGGTGACCACTCATCAAAGATTCATGTCCCTGAATGCTTGATGACGGTCACCGAAATGCCTTTGGTAAAAATCTTCTCCCTGTTGCCGCTGGTGGTCCTGACCGCCGGCTGTGTTTCGTCTGCGGCCAATCCACAGATCCGTTTCGGGGTCGAGGCCCTGGTTCCCCCCTTCGAGAGTCGCAACGACAAAGGTGAGCTGGTCGGATTGAACATCGAACTGGGTAATGCGCTATGTACCGAACTCAAAAAACGCTGTGTCTGGGTTGATCAGGATTACGCCACCAATATCCCGGCCCTGGAGGCCAACCATTTCGATGTGATCATGCCCATGACGGCAACGCCGGCGCGTCGAGAACGGCTCGACTTCACCGATAATCTTTATCCCTTGAACAGCCGTCTGGTGGCGCGTACAGGGGCGAATCTGCAGCCGGATGCGCAATCGCTCAAAGGCAAGCGTGTCGGCGTTCTGACAGGTACCAGCCGTGAGGCGTTCGCCAAGTCCCGTTGGGCTCCGGCGGGAGTGACGGTGCGCAGTTTTCATTTCAACAGTCAACTGATAGCCAGCCTGCTGGCGGGTGAGATCGACGCGACCCTGCAAGACTCGATTGAAATCACCCAGGCGTTTTTAAGTCAGCCTCAGGGGCAAGGATTTGATTTTGCCGGGCCTGCGCTCAAGGACCCCATGCTGGGCAGTGGCGTGGCGATGGCTGTGCGAAAATCCGACACCGCCTTGCGCGATGAGCTGAATGCGGCCCTTGAGCGTCTCAAGCAGAATGGCCAGTACCAGGCGATTACCGGGCGCTACCTACCGCCCACCGTGCCAGATTCGCCACGCTATTTCCCTGCTGAAGGAGGCTTGCCATTCTCCGAAGCGGTGCAAGCCGGCACCACCCTCTATCTGTCCGGCGTGCTCGGGACGGGCTCCGATGGCGAGTTGGTCAAGGGCGGGATTGTCCCGCAGATGACCCAGACCATGGAGAATCTGCAAGCCGCATTACACCGCAGTGGTTCGACGTTGTCTCAGCTGGTCAAATGCACGGTCATCCTTGCAGACATCAATGATTTTGCTGCGATGAATACGGTGTATAGCCGCTATTTTCCGGCGGACCGTTTGCCTGCTCGCACGACATTCGCTGGCAAAAAACTGGTGCTGGATGCGCGCGTGGAAGTCGAATGCCTGGCGGTTGCTGCTCGCTAAAGTAAAAGAACCGCTGCGCACGGATGCTGCGCAGCGGTTTGGCGTTTACGCTGCCCGCAACGAAATAAACGCATAATTCAGCGGCGCTTCAGTCACCACCTGCGCCCCGGCCGCCAGCACTTGCCCGGCGATATCATCGCCAGACACATGAAACAGCCATTCTCCGCCCGACCCGGCCTGCGATTGCTGCGCCACCTGATCGATCACCATGGCAAACGCGGTCATGTCCGGCAGATATGCGGTAAACCCATCGCCTTTCAGCGCTGTCGTTCGAATCCCCAATAGCGCGCAAATCGCATCCTTGGCCTGAATCTCGTCGCGATCCGCCTGGCGGGAGCGCTGGATCAATCCTGCCAGTTCCTGATCGACCAGTTCACCGCCAACAATCAGATCCGGGCCTTTGTCCCATGACTCGGGCGGGCAATCCTTTGCTGCCGGGTTGAGCGGGATGTGCGGGTTGATTTCCATTGGATAGATGCGGCAAACCAGCGGTCGGCGTTCGTAGATGCTGCAGAGGTTGTCTTCGTCAAGATTCCGGCAGGGGCCGACGTTGTAGGCGGCAAAGGTGATCGCCACGTGCGCTTCGCAAGTGCCACTGCGAACCAGCGCCGAACGGCGTTCGGCGTGTTCGCGTTGTTGTGTTGGCAGGCCCAGGCCGTTGGCGAGAAAGGCTTCCACCAGCACGATCACCTGGCCGCCATCTGCCGCCCACATGCGGGCTTCGGCCAGTGTCAGGGGAACATGGTGGTCGTTGCAGCATTTGCCACAACCGACGCAGGAAAACGGTGTATTCATTGAAGGGCCAGTGACCTGTGAGGGCATGAAACGGCGACAGAAAGCCACCGCAAAGGCCTGTGCCAAAGCAAGTTATGCGCCATTCACTGCGCTTTTGTGGTTGGACGGATGGAGTCCCATTCGGTGATGTAAGCGGTTTTGCTTTTCTTGTTGTAGAGGCACAGCTCGGTGCCTTGCTGGCCTTTCATGTGTTTTTGCGGGTACTGGCCTTGCAGCAGGAGCGCGGTATAACCGACCCGGTCATCGAACTGCGCGGCGTTGCCGACGGGTTGGGGTTTTTTCAGGCCGCTGGCCTTGGTGCAACTGGCGAGCACGGCTCTGTCGAAGGCGGCCCAGGCATCGGGGCTGGAGGCGTGGGCATGGGCGGCGAGGGTGGTGAGACAGAGGAAGGTCAGGGTGGTGGCTTTCATGATCAGGCATCCTTGGCGTGTAGTGGTCAAGGTCGGAGTATGCCTGATGGTTTGATGTCGGTTGTGCGGGCCTCTTCGCGGGCAAGCCTCGCTCCTACAGGTCATGCGTCGATCACATCGAATCTGTAGGAGCG
>NZ_JBFTMK010000467.1:0-8150 GCF_056396965.1 Pseudomonas sp. 05N434 | reverse complement strand
ATGCAAAACAGCGTGACGTTTGTCGACGATGTGCTGAACGGCATTATCAAAAGCATCGTTTTTGCCTTCGTCGTGACCTGGATCGCCGTATTCCAAGGCTATGACTGCGAGCCCACTTCCGAGGGGATCAGTCGTGCCACTACCAAGACCGTGGTGTACGCCTCTTTGGCGGTACTCGGCCTGGACTTTATTCTGACCGCCTTGATGTTTGGAGATTTCTGATGCAAAACCGCACCCTGGAAATCGGTGTCGGCCTTTTCTTGCTGGCTGGCATCCTGGCTTTGCTGTTGCTTGCGTTGCGGGTCAGTGGCCTGTCCCCGAGCCCGAGCACCGATACTTATAAACTTTATRCATATTTCGATAATATCGCCGGTTTGACTGTCAGAGCTAAAGTGACCATGGCCGGTGTGACCATTGGCAAGGTCACTGCGATCGATCTGGATCGCGACAGCTTCACCGGTCGGGTGACCATGCAACTGGAAAAGCGCGTAGATAACCTGCCGACTGACTCCACTGCATCTATCCTGACCGCTGGCCTGTTGGGTGAGAAATACATCGGTATCAGTGTGGGTGGGGAACAAGCCCTGCTCAAGGATGGTGGAACCATCCACGACACGCAGTCGTCGCTGGTGCTCGAGGACCTGATCGGTAAATTTCTGCTCAATACCGTTAGCAAAGACGCCAAATGAGGAGCTTTTCAATGATCTCTATCTTGCGACGTGGCCTGTTGATATTGCTCGCAGCCTTGCCGTTGATGGCTAACGCCATGGCGGCGCAGTCGGCGCACGATCTGGTTCAGGACACCACGACCCGGATGCTCGCCGACCTGTCGGCCAATAAAGAGAAGTACAAGCAGGATCCACAAGACTTTTATACGGCGTTGAACACCATCGTCGGTCCTGTGGTGGATGCCGAGGGCATTTCCAAAAGCATCATGACCGTCAAATACTCGCGCAAAGCAACGCCCGAGCAAATGAAGACGTTTGAAGAAAACTTCAAAAAAGGTCTGTTCCAGTTTTATGGCAACGCATTGCTCGAATACAACAACCAGGGCATTACTGTTGAGCCTGCCAAGGATGAATCGGGAGACCGTACCAGCGTTGGCATGACGGTCAAAGGCAGCAGCGGCGCGATCTATCCCGTGTCTTACACACTCGAAAAGATCAACGGCGAATGGAAGCTGCGTAACGTCATCATCAACGGCATCAATATCGGCAAGCTATTCCGCGATCAGTTCGCTGATGCGATGCAGCGCAATGGCAACGACCTGGACAAGACCATCAATGGTTGGGCCGGGGAAGTCGCCAAAGCCAAGGAAAACACCGAAAAAGCTGTCGAGAAGAAAGCCYAATGAGTGAGTCGGCCATTCGCATGAGCGAAACCGGCGAGCTGCTGCTCAGCGGTGTGCTGGATTACCGGACCGGCCCGAACTTGCGCAAGCAGGGGCAGGTACTGATCAAGTCCAGCAAGGCGCCTGCGCTGGTGGTCGATTGCTCCGCAGTGGAGAAGTCCAGCAGTGTCGGCTTGTCGCTGCTGTTGTGCTTCATGCGCGATGCCCAGGTGGCCGGCAAGGCCGTGAGCATTCGCGCGATGCCCGAAGACATGCGCAAAATCGCTCAGGTCAGCGAATTGACCGAGCTGTTGGCGCACCCCTGAACCGCATCTATAAAGAAGCCCCCCGTCAGAGTCCTGCTTCGCGGGGTTCGCAGGCGCGGGGCTTTTTTGTATGATGTCCGACCCGCGCGCACAGGGCGCCGATTGAGGTTGAGCATGCAGGCCGTAGAAGTGAAGAGCTTCCTTGAAGGAAAGCTGCCAAACACGAAGGTGGAAGTTGAAGGCGAAGGCTGCAATTTCCAGCTGAACGTGATTAGCGATGAACTGGCGGCGTTGAGCCCGGTGAAGCGTCAGCAGCAGGTCTATGCCCATTTGAACCCGTGGATTGTCGATGGCAGCATCCATGCGGTCACTATGAAATTTTTCAGCAGCGCGGCCTGGGCCGAGCGCACCTGAGCCCAAGGGCGTCGAGATTCTTATGGATAAATTGATTATTACTGGTGGCGCTCGTCTTGATGGCGAGATCCGCATCTCCGGGGCAAAGAACTCGGCCTTGCCGATCCTGGCTGCCACCTTGCTGTGCGATGGCCCGGTGACCGTGGCCAACCTGCCGCACCTGCACGACATCACCACCATGATCGAGCTGTTCGGTCGCATGGGCATTGAGCCTGTGATCGACGAGAAGCTCAGCGTCGAAATCGACCCACGCACCATCAAGACCCTGATCGCGCCGTACGAACTGGTTAAAACCATGCGCGCCTCGATCCTGGTGCTGGGCCCGATGGTTGCCCGTTTCGGTGAAGCCGAAGTTGCACTGCCTGGCGGTTGCGCCATCGGTTCGCGTCCGGTTGACCTGCACATCCGTGGTCTTGAAGCCATGGGCGCGGTCATCGACGTCGAAGGCGGCTACATCAAGGCCAAGGCCCCTGAAGGCGGCCTGCGCGGTGCGCACTTCTTCTTCGACACCGTCAGCGTGACCGGTACCGAGAACATCATGATGGCGGCCGCTCTGGCCAAGGGCCGCAGCGTTCTGGCCAACGCCGCTCGCGAGCCTGAAGTCGTCGACCTGGCGAACTTCCTGAACGCCATGGGCGCGAAGGTTTCCGGCGCCGGCACCGACACCATCACCATCGATGGCGTCGAGCGTCTGCATACGACCACTTACAAAGTGATGCCTGACCGTATCGAGACCGGCACCTATCTGGTGGCGGCAGCGGTCACCGGCGGGCGTGTGAAGGTCAAGGACACCGATCCGACCATCCTCGAAGCCGTTCTGGAAAAACTTCGTGAGTCGGGCGCCGAAATCACCACCGGTGAAGACTGGATCGAGCTGAACATGCACGGCAAGCGGCCGAAAGCCGTCAACGTGCGGACCGCTCCATACCCGGCGTTCCCGACCGACATGCAAGCGCAGTTCATCTCCCTCAACGCCATTGCCGAAGGCACTGGTGCTGTGATCGAGACGATCTTCGAAAACCGTTTCATGCACGTTTACGAACTGCACCGCATGGGCGCGCACATTCAGGTTGAAGGCAACACCGCCATCGTCACCGGCATCGAAAAGCTCAAGGGCGCGCCAGTCATGGCCACCGACCTGCGTGCTTCGGCCAGCCTGGTGATCTCGGCGCTGATCGCCGAAGGCGATACCCTGATCGATCGCATCTACCACATCGACCGTGGTTATGAGTGCATCGAAGAGAAGCTGCAGATGCTCGGCGCCAAGATCCGCCGCGTACCGGGCTAGTTCCTGCTGCATGGGCGCAGGGACGCGTCCGTTGATTTGTTGAAGTCGAGCCGGTTTCCGGCTCGATGTGTGTCCGGCGCCGTTTGCGACCGGGCATGAGTACCTTGATAAGGACTGACGTTTCCCATGTTGACTATCGCACTGTCCAAGGGCCGCATCCTTGACGACACCCTGCCGCTTCTGGCTGAAGCGGGCATCGTGCCGACCGAGAATCCGGACAAGAGCCGCAAGCTGATCATCCCCACGACCCAGGCCGATGTGCGCTTGCTGATCGTGCGTGCCACCGATGTGCCGACCTATGTCGAGCATGGTGCCGCCGATCTGGGCGTCGCCGGTAAAGACGTGCTGATGGAATACGGCGGCCAGGGTCTGTACGAACCGCTGGACCTGCAAATCGCCCAGTGCAAACTGATGACGGCCGGTAAAGTCGGCGCAGTCGAGCCCAAGGGCCGTCTGCGCATTGCCACCAAGTTCGTCAACGTCGCCAAGCGCTACTATGCCGAACAGGGTCGTCAGGTCGACATCATCAAGCTCTACGGCTCGATGGAACTGGCGCCGCTGATCGGCCTGGCGGACAAGATCATCGACGTGGTCGACACCGGTAACACGCTGCGGGCCAATGGCCTGGAGCCACAGGATTTCATCGCTGCCATCAGCTCCCGTCTGATCGTCAACAAGGCGTCGATGAAAATGCAGCATGCCCGCCTCATAGCCAGAATTCTCGGGTGCCCAAGCGGATCAACGGCTAGCTTAGGGCGCCCGAGTTTTTGCCAATCCTATGAGGCTCTCGCTATGACCGCACCGACTGCAATTCGCCGACTCAACGCTGCTGACCCGGATTTCGCACATCATCTGGATCATCTGCTGAGCTGGGAAAGTGTGTCTGACGACTCGGTCAATCAGCGGGTGCTGGACATCATCAAGGCCGTGCGCGAGCGTGGCGATGCGGCGGTGGTCGAGTTCACCCAGAAGTTCGATGGCCTGCAAGTGGCGTCCATGGCGGACTTGATCCTGCCGCGCGAACGCCTGGAACTGGCATTGACCCGCATCACCGTGCCTCAGCGCGAAGCCCTGGAAAAAGCCGCGACCCGTGTGCGCAGCTACCACGAAAAGCAGAAACAGGACTCCTGGAGCTACACCGAAGCCGATGGCACGGTGCTGGGCCAGAAGGTCACGCCACTGGATCGCGCCGGTCTGTACGTGCCGGGCGGCAAGGCGTCCTACCCGTCCTCGGTGCTGATGAACGCGATTCCGGCCAAGGTGGCGGGCGTGACCGAAGTGGTCATGGTCGTGCCGACCCCGCGCGGTGAAGTCAACGAACTGGTGCTGGCCGCAGCCTGCATCGCCGGCGTCGACCGGGTGTTCACCATCGGCGGCGCGCAGGCAGTTGCGGCGCTGGCTTACGGCACCGAAAGCGTGCCGAAGGTCGACAAAGTGGTTGGCCCGGGCAACATCTATGTCGCCACCGCCAAGCGCCACGTGTTCGGCCAGGTTGGCATCGACATGATCGCCGGTCCGTCGGAGATTCTGGTGGTGTGCGACGGCCAGACCGATCCGGACTGGATCGCCATGGACCTGTTCTCCCAGGCCGAGCACGACGAAGACGCCCAGGCGATTCTGGTCAGCCCGGACGCCGAGTTCCTCGACAAGGTGGCCGCCAGCATCGCCAAACTGCTGCCGACCATGGAGCGCGCCGAGATCATCGAAACCTCGATCAATGGCCGTGGTGCGCTGATCAAGGTTCGCGACATGGAACAGGCCATCGAAGTGGCCAACCGCATTGCCCCAGAGCACCTGGAGCTGTCGGTCGCCGATCCACAGGCCTGGCTGCCGCAGATCCGTCACGCCGGCGCGATCTTCATGGGCCGCCACACTTCCGAGGCCCTGGGCGACTACTGCGCAGGTCCGAACCACGTATTGCCGACCTCCGGCACTGCGCGCTTCTCTTCGCCGCTGGGTGTTTACGACTTCCAGAAACGTTCGTCGATCATCTTCTGCTCCGAGCAGGGTGCCTCCGAACTGGGCAAGACCGCCTCCGTACTGGCCCGTGGCGAATCGCTGAGCGCTCACGCCCGCAGTGCTGAATACCGCATTCTTGATGACAAGCAGGGGAACTGAACATGAGTAAATTCTGGAGCCCGTTCGTCAAGAATCTGGTGCCTTATGTGCCGGGCGAGCAGCCGAAACTGGCCAAACTGGTGAAGCTCAACACCAACGAAAACCCGTACGGTCCATCGCCAAAAGCCCTGGCGGCGATGCAAACCGAACTGAACGACAACCTGCGTCTGTACCCGGACCCGAACAGCGACCTGCTCAAGCAAGCCGTTGCCAAGTACTACGGCGTGCAGGGCAATCAGGTGTTCCTCGGTAACGGTTCCGATGAAGTCCTGGCGCACATCTTTCATGGTTTGTTGCGCTGGACGCTGTTGAGCAAATCCTCAAGGCCAGCCCGGATTCGGTGGTCGTGGTGGATGAGGCTTACGTCGACTTCGGCGGTGAAACGGCGATCACGCTGGTGGACCGTTATCCGAACCTGTTGGTGACGCAGACCCTGTCCAAGTCCCGTTCCCTGGCCGGCCTGCGGGTTGGTCTGGCCGTGGGGCACCCGGATCTGATCGAGGCACTGGAGCGGATCAAGAACAGCTTCAACTCCTACCCGCTGGATCGTCTGGCGATTGTGGGGGCTGCGGCGGCGTTCGAAGATCGCGAGTATTTCGACAAGACTTGCCGGTTGGTCATCGAGAGTCGGGAGCAAGTGGTCGCGCAACTGGAAGCGAAAGGGTTTGAAGTGTTGCCGTCGGCGGCGAACTTCATTTTCGCCCGTCATCCGAAGCACGATGCTGCGGGGCTGGCAGCGAAGTTGCGCGAACAGGGCGTGATTGTTCGGCACTTCAAGCAAGAGCGGATTGCCCAGTTCCTGCGGATTTCCATCGGCACGCCGGAGCAGAATCAGGCACTGATCGACGGCCTCGGCGACCTCTAGACCAAAACTGTTCCTGTGGGAGCGAGCGGCGCGGCTCGTTCCCACAGGGTCCCGCTTACTCTTCTTCTTTTTCCTGGATCGGCGCCGGCGGCGGACGCAGACCGATTTCTGCGGTGAGCTTGAGTTCTTTACCGTTGCGCATCACCTGAATCGTGACCTTGTCGGTCGGTTTGATGCGCGCCACCTGGTTCATTGACTTGCGACCATCGCCAGCCGGTTCACCGTCGATGCTGAGGATCACGTCGCCCAATTGCAGGCCGGCCTTTTGCGCCGGGCCGTCACGGAAAATCCCCGCGACCACAATTCCCGGGCGTCCCGACAGGCCAAACGATTCCGCCAGTTCCTGACTCAACGGTTGCACTTCGATGCCGAGCCAGCCGCGAATCACCTGGCCGTGTTCGATGATCGACTTCATCACTTCCATCGCCAGTTTGACCGGGATCGCGAAGCCGATGCCTTGCGAGCCACCGGACTTGGAGAAGATTGCCGTGTTGATGCCGGTCAGGTTGCCGTTGGCGTCCACCAGTGCACCGCCGGAGTTGCCGGGGTTGATCGCGGCGTCGGTCTGGATGAAGTCTTCGTAGTTGTTCAGGCCCAACTGATTGCGCCCGGTGGCACTGATGATCCCCATGGTCACGGTCTGGCCGACGCCGAACGGGTTGCCGATGGCCAGGGCCACGTCACCGATGCGCAGGTTGTCAGAACGGCCGACGGTGATCGACGGCAGGTTTTTCAAGTCAATCTTCAATACCGCGAGGTCGGTCTCCGGGTCGCTGCCGATGACCCGGGCCAGGGTTTCACGACCATCCTTGAGCGCCACCACAATCTGGTCGGCACCGCTGGTCACGTGGTTGTTGGTCAGCAGGTAACCTTCCGGGCTCATGATCACGCCCGAACCGAGGCTCGACTCCATGCGCTTCTGCTTGGGCGAGTTGTCGCCGAAGAAGCGGCGGAACTGCGGGTCTTCAAACAGCGGATGGCTGGGTTTGTTGACCACTTTGGTGGTGTAAAGGTTGACCACCGACGGCGCAGCCGTGGTCACCGCATCGGCATAGGACACCGGGCCCTGCTGCACACCAAGGGTTTGCGGGGCTTGTTGCAGATTGACGTCGAGGCTTGGCAGCCCGACCCACTGCGGGTAACGCTGAATAATCAGTAGAGCGACAAGCACGCCGGCCAATAGCGGCCAGCCGGAAAAACGCAGCGCCTTGAGCATTAAGCACGTCCTGAGAGGTTGCAGGCGGTATGAGACCGCCCATAATGTCGCGCATTATACGAGGCCGCGCGCGCCTCTGAACGGGATATTTAGGAGTCTTTTATGGCCGTCGCCCTGAGCACCCTGGTCGAAGAAGCCGACCGTTACCTGGCAAGTGCGAAGATTGCCGATTACTGCCCCAACGGCTTGCAGGTCGAAGGCCGGCCGCAAGTAATGCGCATCGTCAGCGGTGTCACCGCCAGCCAGGCGTTGCTGGACGCCGCGGTGGAGGCCCAGGCCGATCTGGTGCTGGTGCATCACGGCTATTTCTGGAAAGGCGAGRACCCGTGCATCACCGGCATGAAGCAGCGCCGGTTGAAAACCCTGCTCAAGCACGACATCAGCCTGCTGTCCTATCACTTGCCGCTGGACCTGCACCCTGAAGTCGGCAACAACGTACAGCTTGCCCGGCAATTGGATATTACCGTCGAAGGCCCGTTGGATCCGGACAACCTGAAAATCGTCGGCCTGGTCGGCTCGTTGAGCGAACCGATGACCCCCCGCGATTTCGCCCGTCGGGTACAGGAAGTCATGGGGCGCGAGCCGTTACTGATCGAAGGCAGCGAGATGATTCGTCGGGTCGGCTGGTGCACCGGTGGTGGCCAGGGTTACAT
>NZ_JBFTMK010000466.1:0-4054 GCF_056396965.1 Pseudomonas sp. 05N434 | reverse complement strand
GGATGTTACGCCGAGGATTTTTTATGAGAACTTCATTGACGTGATGGTGACTATCGACGTCAACAATGGTTGAAACGTGGTGGGCAACCCCAGCCAATCTGGCGGTGCTGGGAGTGATGCTCTATGCCGCGACAGCCAGGCTGACAACGGTGGTCAGCGGTGTAAAGAACCACTTACTTCAGCGTGAATGTTGCTTTGAGCGGCATGACTACCTTGCGCAAGTTGTCTTTGAGGGTGATTTCCAGCGTCCAGACGCCTACGGGATCGTCAGGCTCACCGATGAAACCGATCACGGGGGCGGCGAGATACATGTTGTTCGGATCCCCTTTAAGACGCCCTTGAAAACAAACGGCATCTCGCTGATTGATCGATTCTGTACCGTTCGGCCTTGTGGCTTTCAAATCGCACGTGATGTTGGCTTCGTGATTGGCATTGAGCTTCGGGTTTGCAAAAAACGTAAGCGCGAAGATCCTTTCACCTCGGCTGACTATTTGGGCTTCGGTAAATACTGGAGTGGTTTCGGCCGGCGTATTCCACTTTTTCTCCCAGTCGGGATCGGAAGTGATTAACAGCGAGCCACCAAACTCTCCGATGGTTCGTCTTGATTCAGTGTCCGGGATTGGATTGCCGTTTGAATCCTTCCAGTAGCCGGCCTGTGCACTGGTCCATGAAAGAGAAATCACGATGAAAGCGGTGAGCAATCGACGGTTCATGAACGACTCACTCTCAATAGACGATGGAAATGGCGTAATGCCTATGTGAAATGCCTTGCTCCGCTTGAGTGTAGCGGCAGAAAACGCGCTTACACGAACAGGTCATAGGACAGTTTGCCGATCAGGATCAGCAGCAACACCAGGAACAGCGCCCGGACAAAGGGCACGCCTTTATGAACCGCCAGCCAGGTGCCGGTCAGCGCGCCGAGGATGTTGAATGCGGCCATGGGGATGGCGATCAGGTAGAGCACGTTCCCCGTCGGAATGAAGAACATCAGCGCTGCTACGTTGGTGGCGATGTTCACCAGCTTGGCCGACGCCGAGGCATGCAGGAAGTCGAAGGCGAAGCAGCGGATGAACAGGAAGATCAGGAAGCTGCCAGTGCCGGGCCCGAACAGTCCGTCGTAGAAACCGATGGCGCCGCCGATGACGATCGCCAGCAGTTTTTCCTTGGTGCCGATGTGCATGGGCTTGTGCAGGGCACCGAAGTCCTTTTTCCAGAAGGTGTAGATCGCCATCAGCACGATCAACACCAGCACCGCTGGCCGGATCACCGACTGTGGCACGAACGACACCGTGGCCGCTCCGAAGAAGGACATGACAAACGCCGCACTGGCGGCGGGGATCACCAGACTCCAGTTGATCACCACCTTGCGCACGAAGGATCGGGCCGCGAATGCAGTGCCGCAGGCTGCCGCAACCTTGTTGGTCCCCAGCAGCGCCGCTGGTTGTGCCGTGGGTAGCACGTTGAACAGCGCGGGTATCTGGATCAGTCCACCGCCGCCCACCGCCGCATCGATCAGGCCGGCAGAGAAGGCGAATACGCAAAGGATGACAATATCGATCATGGAATCAGGCTCTGACGGTGAAAGGTGGGTGAGAGTCCGGGGTTGAACGGAAGGTTAACCAAAGCGCTTTTTTTGTGTTGCAATGCCACGTTGTGAAAAGTGCAACGAGGTGGCGCATGGCATTGGATATGTTGGGGGAACTTGAAGCCTTCGCGACGGTGGCTCGCAAGCGCAGCTTCGTCGCGGCAGCACGAACTCTGGGGCGCTCTCCCAGCGCGCTGACCCGCGCAGTTCAGGCCTTGGAGGAAAGTGTTGGAGTCAAGTTGTTCAATCGCTCCTCCAATGCCGTGAGCTTGACCGAGGCGGGTGAGCGCTTGTTGCCTCACGCTTACAAAATGCTGGATCTGCAACGTGAGGCGGATGAAGACCTGGCCGGCATCAGTGGCCAGGCCTACGGCTGGGTCCGCTTTTCCGCCCCCGAGTTTCTCGGGCACGGGGTATTGCCCCGGCTGATCGCGCAGTACGCCGAGCGTTATCCGGACGTGAACGTCGATGGGATTTTCACCGATGAAACCATCGACCCGGCCAAGAGCAAACTGGACTTCTCGATTCGCGGCGGGTATCCGCAATCCAGTGACCTGATCGGCTTTCCACTCTGGAGTTATTCACGTTATCTGTACGCCAGCCCCGAGTATCTGGAGCGGCACGGGATGCCCGACTCCATCGAGGCGCTGGAGGCGCACTCGCTGATCCTGCACACGGCGCCGCGGATTCTCAAAGAGTGGAATTTTCGCAGTGAGGCGCAGGCCATCAGCGTTCGGGCTCATCCCAAATTTCGCTTCAACTCCGGTTCGGCGGTGTTCCAGGCGGCCCTGGCAGGCCTCGGTATTGCCCGCCTGGCGGACTGGCTGGCAGAGCCCGAAGTGCAAGCGGGGCGCCTGCTGCGGGTCTGTCCCGAGTACAAACTCACCTCCAGCAGTGGTGAGAGCCCGCAGATGCACGCGGTGTACCCGGCCGGGAATCTGCCGCAGCGGGTGAAGTCGTTGCTGGAGATGATCCGTGGTTTTGGTGAAAGTCTTGATCGAAAGCATGCAGTAACGCTCCAGGGGGCCTGACGCATCACGAATCGCGGACATAAAAAAGCGGGCGCCACTCGGCTGCCCGCTTTCATTTCACTTCACCGCTTGCGCCCGCAAGCGCCAAACGACCGGTTTCAGCGCTTGATCCGGGAAATCTTGGTTCCTTCGATGCTGACCCCAGCCATTAATCCCTGCTGGTCGAAAATGAACGCGTAAGCATCGTCCTTCAGCGTGGAGCTGGACAGATTCTTCGCCACCCCTTCATCAACCACAACAACAGTGGGGCCTACGCCAATTTCCCAACCCTTGGTTTCACGTAAATAGTTCACGGCTTTATCGGTCATCAGGAACACCACATAGCCATATGACTGGGCGCCTGCCTGCAACCCCCAGGACCCGGTTACGGAGTTGTAATAGTCCTCGACTTTCTTACCCATCAACAATTCGCCTTCGCCATAGCTGCCGCCAAACACCAGGCCCGCCTTGATGATTTTCGGGAAGACAAGAATCGCTTTAGCGTCGTGTGAGATTTTTTCGGCAACTGGTCTGGCCTTGTAGAGCGTTTGCAACGCTTGCCGAGAGTCGACATTCAGATCCTCGGCGGTTGCCGCACCAGCAGTGTTCAGGAAACTTGCCGATGCCAGTGAGGCTGTCGCAAGGACGATCGATAGGAAGAACCGCATTGACTGAGTCATGTTAGTACTCCGATACGGGAGCATTGGATGTGAGCAGCAGTCAGCACCTGCCCTCGGCAGAATCCGGGCCTGCTGAAATTATCCGGCGCACCCTAAAGTGTGTGAGCTACTGGCGTCGCCCTTGAATGAAGCAGGCCAGAGGCCTGTGATCAGTAGCGATGCCATCACTGGTTTCGACCTCTGCGTGTTGGCCGGGTTCGAAAAAAACAAAACGGGTGCCTGACAAGGCGCTGGCATCATTCAAGTACTGACAAACCGAGTACACACCTTGCCAGCAGGGTGAAATGATTTGAATCCAATGCGCTCCTTGTAGAGAATCGCCGTCTTTGCCTCGAAAGGATGCGGGCGATGAAGTTCGAAGGGACTTTCCAATACATGGGCATTCACGGGATCGTCTTCAACGTCTCGCAGATCACCCTTACCGACAGCGAACGCGGACGCCTGCGCGAGCTGCATTTTGGCGAGGCGAAAAGCGCCCATTATGAGGTCAACAGCAAGGTCGTCGAGCTGTACGACAAGATGCAGGCCAAGAGCTTGCCGTGCGTGATGATGATCGGTATCTCCAAGCCGCTGACCCGGCAACAGGGCGACGCCCTCAATGCCCAGCGCACCACCATCGCCAACCTTGCAGCCACTGCCTTCACTGCCGCCACCAAAGCCGTGGCCCCCTCTTACGTGGCAATACCTGTAGGCGCCGGTGTGCGCACGTATGCCAATGAAATCCTACCCACCTACCATGCGGGCGACGTACTGGTCAGCATTGAGGCGCAGGTCAACGG
>NZ_JBFTMK010000465.1:0-4057 GCF_056396965.1 Pseudomonas sp. 05N434 | reverse complement strand
GATATCCATGCCACATCAGCGGTGCTTTGCGGAAATTTATCCCTTAAAGACAGTACCGAATGGCCCTCAGCTTTAGTCAGTTCGTTCAAGGCTCGGGCCAACGCAGGGGGAAGATTGTTATCCAATAGGAACTTCAAGCCGCATTCCTTTGCTCAAAACTGACCGCTGCCTCAACTGCAGCAATAGGTATTTCATAGAGGCGGGCTACACGTTTGACGTCTCTGCCTTCAGCTCTGTAGGCGCTAAAAATGGCTGCTGTGTCAATTCCCGTACCTGACAGGACAGGTTTTCCAAAGTTTCGAGAGGGGTCGAGAACGATGGCTTTGCTGCGTTTGACCGGATACCAGCGCTGCGCCGAGCCTGATCCTGTGTAGTCGATACCTTCATAGAGCGAAGGTTTGATGACTTGTTCGAATGCATACTGTCGCTTGATCAAGTCCAGAAGTGCCTCATCCCCTGTTTCACCCATCACCGTGGCGAAGATGCTTCGTCCGTCGGTTTGAAAGCGTTTGCAGGTGAATGGGTACGGTTGGTTAAACAACTCTTTTGCTTGCTGCGAGGCACTACGGATGGCTTGCAGGCTTACGCCGTGTTGGCGAAAAGCATGAACGAAACGAATTTCCAGTAAGTCATGAAAACCTAGAACGCACTCGTTCACATCAGACAGCTCTGAGTCCCAAAGCCCCGGATGCTGAACACCGTGGGCGGTGTATCCGAATAACCAGCGGCGTATATCGGTAGCTGAAATCCCGGTGTAAAGCGAAGCTTCTGCTGGGGTGTACAAGCCAATGCCGACAAGGCGGCTAGGTAGCTTAATGTTTTGCATGTTGGCCTCCTTGTCAGCAGGTGATCCGATGGATGGATTCTGGTCGTAAGGGTGAACTCAAGCAACTGGTCGGGGACGAACCGCTGTTTTGTTTGGGCAGAGTAGGTTTGAAGCGTGAGCTACACAATCAGCTCGGAGTCGTCACGGCTTGCAGGAAATTTCTGAAAACCCTGTCCTGTAAGTCGCTTGGGCGAAAACGTGGCTACTCTGTCGTCTATTGAGTCGACAGTAAGTTGCAGATTATGAAACCTAGTGTTGAGTCGTCTGACACTGCATTGTCTCGTATAAGTAACATTCAGCTTCAATTGTCACGCATACAGAACATCTCTACCCATTCAAAGCCCAAAAAGGCACCTGCGATATTCTCGTCAGGTGCCTTTTTGTGTTGGGGGAGCGGTAAAGACTCCATTCGATCAACGAGCGCGATCACTCAGTRAAGAACGGGAGGCTCTCCCGCGGCCACCGACGCGTTCGGATCAAGGTTATCCTTCGCTCGGTTGACCAAAAGCTCAGTCAGCATCGTCAACTGCTGAAGCGCCAGTGCCACATTGCGCTGCGGGCCTTCGAGTCGGTCGGCAAAGTCCAGCGTCATGACGTTGAGGGACGCCAGGGTTTCGCTGGCGTGAGCGAGCAGGGTGGGCATGTCGACGTCGGGGCGGACGCTGAAGATGTTCCTGTTCAGGTTGCGCCGGCGGGCACTGACGGAGCGTTCGGTGGTTTTGGGCTGTTGGGTCGGGTCGAGGGTTTCAGGTTGTGAAGTGGCCGGATTTTTCAGTGGGATTCGGGTGATCTTTTTCATAAGGGCGTTCCATTGGTTTAGGGATCCTTACGTAATTTCGGCTTGTTAAAACCATCCGCAGGGTCGCAGCGAAGGGTGAAGACTATCTTTCAGAAATGTTGTTCACCAGTTCATGGCAGTCGCTACGGGTTGCAGGAAAATTCCCAGGATGACGTGGTTCTAATCTGTCAGAGAAATCCTTTTCCACTACTGTTGACCCTGAGCAACTGCCGCGCCGTCTCAGTCGCTCAGTGTTGGTGCCTGTGATGGATATCGGGAAAGTGCGGATGACTGTGCTTAATGGGAGCGTGGTCGTGTAAATGGCTATGAGGTTCAGTGCCGTCCCACTCAAAGGCATGTTCATGTTGATGGTGCTCATCATGAATATGCGGATGGTCATGTGTTTGCGGATCGTGTTGGTGCTCGTGAGAGTGGCTTTCGGTCAGGTGTATCCAGACGCCAATTCCCATCAGGCCGGCAGCCACCCAAAACACCCACGTCACCGCTTCGCCTAACAACAGGATCGAAATAGCGGCCCCCAGGAACGGTGCAGTAGAGAAGTACGCACCTGTGCGCGCGGTGCCAAGCCCCCGCAAAGCCAAAACGAACARCACCAGGCTAACGCCGTAGCCCAAAAAGCCTACCAGTAGCGTTGGCCCCAATAGAGATAACTCGGGGAGATGCATGCCAAGAGCAATCCCCAAAGCGCAGTTGACGACCCCGGCGACCAATCCTTTGATGCCAGCGATAAACAATGCATCCGATGCGGAAACCTTCCGGGTAAGGTTGTTATCGATGGCCCAACAAAAACAGGCAATCACCACGGCGACCGGGCCAACCCAGCCATGGATCCCTGCGGAAGTTTGAGGCCAACCCAAGAGCACGCCACCGGCAACGATTGCGATCATTCCAGCGACGATCCGCCGATCGGCGTTCTCCTTGAACACCATCCAGGCAAGCAGGGCGGTCAATACCGCCTCAAGGTTTAGCAACAGCGAAGCAGTGGTAGCTGATGTGAGGGTAAGGCCAAACATTAAAGACACCGGCCCCAACACGCCGCCGAACGCGATAGCACCAATGAGCCATGGCCATTCTGAAATGGTTAAACCGACAGGCTGCCAGCCGCGATCACGGATCAGCCGGGTAACCGTGAGACCCAAGCCACTTCCCAGGTAAAGCAAACCGGCGAGCAAGACGGGTGAAACGTTCAGCCCCAGGACCTTGGCAAGCGGCGTGCTGGCACCAAACAGCGCTGCAGCACCCAAGGCGTATAAAACGCTTTTGTTCATCATCTGTTCCGTAGCAAAAGGCATTGTTGAGAGACACGATACTCGTCATGCATCGATAGCGCATTGAATCGAACCCACAAAAAAGGCACCTGCGATAGGCTAGTCAGGTGCCTTTTTACGTTGGGGGCGCGGCTGCCGGAATTGTTAAGACGCTGAAACCTGCCTCTGCAACCGCCGCCCCACCACATCCAGCAAATCGCAACCATCGCGCAACGAAGTCACCAATACCCGCGCCAGCTCACTGTGAACGCCTTCGTTCACAGCGAAACTCTCCAGCAATTGAGTCGCCGTGCGGATGCGGTAAGCCGCCGTTTCATGCAGCACATCCAGCGGCGCTTCAGTGTCGATCAGCAGCGACGCGATAGTGCAGTCGATGCCGGTGATCGGCATGTATCGATCCATGACAAAACCTCCATTCGATCAACGAGCGCGATCACTCAGTGGCAGACGGGCTCGATCGCCGGCATGGGCGAATCAAGGTTATCCAGCGCTCGATTGATCAACATCTCGGCCAGCACGGCCAGTTGTTGCATCGCCAACGCCACATTGCGATGCGAGCCTTCAAGCTGGTCGGCCAGGTCGGTGGTCATGACGTTCAGGGAGGCCAGGGTTTCGCTGGCGTGAGCGAGCAGGGTGGGGGTGTCGACGTCGGGGAGGATGGTGAACACTTGGCTCACGGGGTCGGGCTGTTTCGGGTTGCGCAAGCGGGCGCTGACGGCGCGTTGGGTGGCTTGGGAGAGTTGGGTCAGGTCGAGGGTTTCGGGTTCTGAAGGGGTATCGGTTTCTGGAGGGTTGGGGGTGATCTTCTTCATGTTGATGCTCCTACACTAGTTTTGGAGGCGACCACCCTTCTGCTGTCAAACAGAATTGGGTGGCAGCTGTACGCGGGTTGACAGACCGGTAGTGTAGGAACCCGGTGCACCCGAAGATGCCCCACGCACAGCCGCCATAAACGAGACTGCATGCGCGTGAGCATGCTGCCTGATCAGGAGGAGTGAAAGGTTACACTTTTCGGCCTGTCAAAGCCCAATCGCTGAATTGCAGCGACACCTGGAGGCTATCCTCGATGAGCGGCGCCCGCTAGTTCATGGAAGGCGATACGTTTTGAGGGAAATTTCCTAGGACGGAGTGGGGGTGTTGATGAGCGTTTGAATGCCAAACCCC
>NZ_JBFTMK010000464.1:0-4058 GCF_056396965.1 Pseudomonas sp. 05N434 | reverse complement strand
GATCAAGACCCTTCGTGGAAATGATCCGGAGGCCAGATGGCCAGATTCCCTACGTTGTGATGATGGTAGAAAAAGAACGAGTTCAAATTCGCCACACTCCATAACCGTGGGGGCAGTGGGTGCAGGCCGCGAGCCTTCAGCCAGTATTACCTGACAGAGGAAGACTTATGTTCGGTTTGGAGGCACTTGATCTCGCCCGGATTCAGTTCGCGTTCACCATTTCGTTCCACATCCTGTTCCCGGCCATCACCATTGGCCTGGCGAGTTACCTGGCGGTACTCGAAGGCCTGTGGCTGAAGACGCACAACGACACTTACCGCGATCTGTACCATTTCTGGTCGAAGATCTTTGCCGTCAACTTCGGCATGGGCGTGGTGTCCGGCCTGGTCATGGCCTATCAGTTCGGCACCAACTGGAGCCGCTTCTCGGATTTCGCCGGTTCCGTGACCGGGCCGTTGCTGACCTACGAGGTACTCACTGCGTTCTTCCTCGAAGCCGGCTTCCTCGGCGTCATGCTGTTCGGCTGGAACAGGGTCGGGCGCAAGCTGCACTTCTTCGCCACCGTCATGGTCGCCATCGGTACCCTGATCTCGACCTTCTGGATTCTCGCCTCCAACAGCTGGATGCAGACCCCGCAGGGCTACGAAATCGTCAACGGCCAAGTCATTCCAGTGGACTGGCTGGCGATCATTTTCAACCCGTCGTTCCCTTACCGCCTGATGCACATGGCCACGGCGGCGTTCGTCGCTACCGCCTTCTTCGTCGGTTCGTCGGCGGCCTGGCATTTGCTGCGCGGCAAGGACAACCCGGCCATCCGCACCATGCTCTCGATGGCCATGTGGATGGCACTGATCGTGGCGCCGATTCAAGCCGTCATCGGTGACTTCCACGGCCTCAATACCCTCGAGCACCAGCCGGCGAAAATCGCTGCGATTGAAGGTCACTGGGAAAATGTCGGCGATGAGCCGACCCCGTTGATCCTGTTCGGCTGGCCGGACATGAAAGCCGAAAAGACCAAATTCGCGGTCGAGATTCCGTACCTGGGCAGCTTGATCCTGACCCACACCCTGGACAAACAGGTGCCGGCGCTCAAGGAGTTCCCGCCTGAAGACCGGCCGAATTCGACCATCGTGTTCTGGTCGTTCCGGGTCATGGTCGGCCTGGGTTTCCTGATGATCTTCACCGGTTTGTGGAGCCTGTGGCTGCGCAAGCGCGACACGCTGTATACCTCGCGTCCGTTCCTGTATCTGGCACTGTGGATGGGCCCATCCGGCCTGATCGCGATTCTCGCTGGCTGGTTCACCACTGAAATCGGCCGTCAGCCGTGGGTGGTCTACGGCTTGATGCGCACGGCGGATGCGTCCTCCGGGCACAGCTTCGTGCAGATGAGCATCACCTTGATCATGTTCGTCGTGGTGTATTTCGCGCTGTTTGGTGCCGGTCTTGGCTACATGATGCGCCTGGTGCGCAAAGGGCCGAAGATCGACGAAGGCAAGGAAACCAACGAAGGCGGTCCTGGCCAGAAGCGCACGCCGGCCCGTCCGCTGTCCGCCGCCGACGACAACGGTGACGGCGATCACAACCACAGCCTGACCAAGGAGATTTGAATCATGGGTATTGATCTTCCGCTGATCTGGGCCGTGATCATCATCTTCGGCATCATGATGTACGTGGTCATGGACGGCTTCGACCTGGGGATCGGGATTCTTTTTCCGTTCATCAAGGGCAAGACCGACCGTGACGTGATGATGAACACCGTCGCCCCGGTCTGGGACGGCAACGAAACCTGGTTGGTATTGGGCGGCGCGGCATTGTTCGGCGCCTTCCCGCTGGCCTATTCGGTGGTGCTCTCGGCGTTGTACCTGCCGCTGATTTTCATGCTGATCGGGCTGATTTTCCGTGGCGTGGCCTTTGAGTTTCGCTTCAAGGCCAAGGACGCCAAGCGCCACTTGTGGGACAAGGCATTCATCGGTGGTTCGATCGCCGCGACCTTCTTCCAGGGCGTGGCATTGGGTGCGTTCATCGATGGGCTGCCGGTGGTCAATCGTCAGTTTGCCGGTGGTTCACTCGACTGGCTGACGCCGTTCACGATGTTCTGTGGCGCGGCGCTGGTCGTGGCTTATGCGCTGCTCGGTTGCACCTGGCTGATCATGAAGACCGAAGGCAAGCTGCAGGAGCAGATGCATGACCTGGCGCGACCATTGGCCTTCGTGTTGCTGGCGGTGATTGGCATCGTCAGCGTCTGGACGCCGTTGGCCCACGCCGAGATCGCCGCACGCTGGTTCACCCTGCCTAATCTGTTCTGGTTCCTGCCGGTGCCGATTCTGGTGCTGGTAACTTTGTACGGTCTGATTCGCGCGGTGGCTCGCAATGCGCATTACACGCCATTCCTGCTGACCCTGGTGCTGATCTTCTTAGGCTACAGCGGTTTGGGAATCAGTCTGTGGCCGAACATCGTGCCGCCGTCGATCTCGATCTGGGACGCTGCCGCACCGCCGCAGAGCCAGGGCTTCATGCTGGTGGGCACGCTGTTCATCATCCCGTTCATCCTGGGTTACACCTTCTGGAGCTACTACGTGTTCCGCGGCAAGGTCACCCATGAAGACGGTTACCACTAGCCCATACGAATACGGCGCAAGGTTGATACCTGCGCCGTTGCAGAGGAGAACGCGATGATGGCTGGCAAACCTGATTTGCAGGAAATCGAAGCCGCAGAGAAAAAGCCGCTTTGGCAACGACTCGGCTGGCTGGCGTTGATCTGGGCCGGCAGCGTTGGGGCACTGTTCATCGTGGCCACGCTGATGCGCATGTTCATGAATGCCGCGGGCCTGAGCACCCACTGAAATTCCCATCCCGTTGCCTTGCGGCACGGATTTTTAACCCTCCTGCGACGGAGGGTTTTTTTTGCCTGCTTTTATTTGCGTGCCTTGAGAATCACGAACTTGGGAGTAGCGGCCACTTGTTCGACGCCGCGGAACAGCCGCGCAAGCTTGCTGTGATAGCCCAGATGACGGTTGCCGACGATGTACAGCGCGCCGCCCACCACCAGCGCTTCGCGCGCTTGCTGGAACATCCGCCAGGCCAGGAAATCGCCGACCACTTGTTGTTGGTGGAATGGCGGATTGCACAGCACCACGTCGAGGGATTGGGGTTCCTGCCCCGCCAACCCATCGCCGGCACGTACGATCACGTCACGATCACCCAGCGCCGCGCGCCAGTTTTCAGCGGCCGATTGCACGGCCATGAATGACTCGTCCACCAATGTGTAATGGGCCTCGGGGTTTTGCAGGGCGCTGGCGATCGCCAGCACGCCGTTGCCACACCCCAGATCGGCGACCCGCGCTGTGCCGAGGTTGTTCGGCAAGTGTGGCAGAAAGGCTCGTGTGCCGATATCCAGCCCTTCGCGACAGAACACGTTGGCGTGATTGAGCAGTTCGATTGCAGGCGTGTCGAGTCGATAGCGCGTCGGGTATGGAGAGACAGCGGGGGCTTTGGCTTCGGGCGTGGCGATCAGCAGCCGAGCCTTCTTCACGGCCAGCGAGGCTTGCACCGGGCCGATGTAGCGCTCCAGCAGATCGCCCGCGGCACGTGGCAGGTGCTTGACCATCGCGGCGGCAATCACTTGAGCACCGGGAGCCAATTGACCCTGTAGCCGGATCAGTTGCTCTTTCAGCAAGGCCAGGGTTTTCGGTACCCGGATCAATACTCGGTCAAACGGCCCGACGAACGCTTCGCTGGCTGGTACGCTCGGCACCGCATCAAACGCCTGGCCATTGCGCATGAGGTTTTTTTCGAGCCCCTGAAAGGCCAGAAATGAATCGCCGCTGCTGGTCACTCGGACCTTGCCCGCCAGGCTAACGGCCAATGCGCCGAAGCTGTCGTTGAGCACCAGTACGCGAGTATCTGCCGTCGGTTGTTGCCCGGCCAGATGATTGAGCAGGTATTCGTCTGCGGCATCAAACGCTTGCAGCGGTTCGTTCTGCTGTTCTGGCTGGCGGATCAGGTCGAGTTGGGCGAAAGAAGTTTCGAGCAGAGGCATGAGGCGGAGGGCTCTGGGT
>NZ_JBFTMK010000463.1:0-4080 GCF_056396965.1 Pseudomonas sp. 05N434 | reverse complement strand
GAATAGAGTCGCCGCGCCCACGCTGACCTGCTCTCTTTTCAATCGAGACATACCCGCCGGATTACCGAATACCGTGCTCGCATCTTCAGCGGATGAGGAGCGCCCGGCAAACCCGGACCCCATCCCACTGACGCTTTGTTCATTGAGAGCGAAACCGCTTGCAAACACATTTGAAGATGCGAGCACGACAGCGAGGCCAAATGGGCTCTTGAGCAATATTTTTTTCATTGTTTGAACTCTATGGGATCACTGAGATGAAGCAGTAGAAGCAACGGCTCACCATATTTATTCATGTGACCAATTCAGTCAACGGTCACAATGCGAATAAATGAAATGCCCTTCGACGACTGGAAGAAGGGCAAAGTGAAAAGCCGTTTTGGTGATGTGTCGCTTACACAGGCATGACGTAAAACCGTTAGCCGAAGGTCAAGGCATGAGGCTACGCAAAATGAGGTTGGCGGTGAGCGTGGGCGCCTCCTCGACATAATCGAGGTTGTACTGCAGGAGTAAAGGATTGACGAAAGGCCGCAAAGCCAGATGTATCGCTTCTACTGTTTCGTCCAGGGGAGTCTTGCGTTCAAATTCGCCGATCTCTCGCCCCTCCCGCACGATTTGCAACACGAAGCGTTTGATCTGTGCGTCATAAGCCTGCGTACTGGGCCAGCTTTCCGACGCCGCAAATGCTGCAATGTCATAGAGTTTTCGGTCGTTAAAGAACAGATTCACGCCTGTGGCGACCACAGTTTTGACCAATCGTCGAAAGCGTTCCGTCGGCGACAGGTCTTCTACATTGATCGCCTGCTCCACAGCCGCGACGATTTCTGCCAGACAATTTGCGCAGATGGCTTCACCGATCGCCTGCTTGGAATCAAAAAATTTGTAGATGTAGGCCTTGGAAAACCCAATGGCCCTAGCCAGGTCGGAAACCGTGGTTTTGCCGTAGCCGTACTGACTGAAGTGTTCGTTGGCCGCCGCAACAATCTGGTCTCGAATGTCGTGATCGGCTGGGCCACGGGGGCTGGGCGAAGCTGAAGATATTGATGGCTGATTCATGGGAACAGCTTACTCATCCTATCGAGGACTGACAACTTGTGACCGACAAGATATATAGTCACAAATCGGCCATTTTGAACGACTTTTCCGAACGCCCACAAACTTCATCACTTGAGCCGGTCGACAGTGGCTGCCTCGAGGAGTTGTTGCAACAGATTGGCTAACCCTCCGTATGTCGAGACCAAGCACTGCAAAAGGAGTAAATTTTGAGAGTCCTTGCCCAAGTGGTGTCTATAATTTTTCAGATATCGGCCCCATTGGTCAGTGAATACAAATGCCCGCAGATGACGACTCGCTGCCCGGTTCTGAAATTCTCTTCGATGAAGCTGATTGTGGCTTACTGCTTACCGCAGAAAATGGACAGATCGCACAGGTCAACCTCACCTTCTGCCGCTGGATTRGCTACCGCAGGAGTGAGCTGGTCGGTCGTCACATCCAAGACCTGATGAGCCCTGAAGGGAGGACGTTTCACAGGACGTACTGGGCGCCCCTTATGCAAATCCAGGGCGTGATCGCTGATGTCAAATTCGATCTCGTTCACTACAACGGACATTCAATTCCGATGATGCTCAGCGCCGTCCGTTGTGAGAGTTCTGCTGGCATATTTCATGAAATGACGCTGTTCAAAGCCGAAGATCGGCAAAGATACGAGCGTGAGCTGCTCCATGCCCGAATGCTCGCAGAAAGACATTTGGCAAAACACCTCAAGGATCAACGGGTGATGGATATCACCCAAGACAAGCTGCGCATCACTTACGCCGCGGCGGAAGACCGGGCCCTGTTCGCCGAGCAGCTTATCGGGATTGTCAGTCACGACCTGCGCAACCCATTGTCGGCGATAAAAATGGCAACAGAACTGCTGGGCCGCAGGGAGATGGATGCTAAGCAGGCACAAATCCTTGGCCACATCACCCACTCCGCAGAGCGCGCGCAGCGTCTGGTGGCCGATCTGCTGGATTTCACCTTGACGCAGGTCGGGCGAGGTATCGCAGTTCTGCCCAAACCCGTCGATCTACACGAACTGGTGGCCGACTGTCTGGACGAGTTGAGTCTGGCGTTCCCCGGGCATGAATTGACCCACCTGCGTTATGGGCAAGGTGACTTTACTGCTGACAGTGATCGACTCTATCAGCTCATCGGCAACCTGGTCGCCAATGCAGTCGCCTACGGTGCTGCCGATAGCGGAGTCACCGTTTCTTCGCGCATCGAAGATCCAGCGGTCATTATTACAGTCCACAACCTTGGCACACCCATACCACCTGAGTTGCTCAAGGACCTGTTCGAACCGATGATCCGCGGCAGTCATGACAATGCTGAACTTAGAAGTGTCGGGCTGGGTTTGTTCATTGTTCGTGAGATCGCCAGGGCGCACCACGGCGACGTGGCTGTAACGTCTTCTCTAACGAGCGGAACAACATTCACTGCAACCTTTCCTCGCACCATAAATTAGCTTGGGTTGACCTTCGCTCAACCCCGTCGCCCTCCTTTGCTAGCCGTCGATAGCGTGGTGTGTTGCTTGCCAATCTGGTCCGCGAAGACTGGTGCCCTTCAACGACAAAACGCCTACCAGTTTACTGTTCGCCCGCAAATTGCCCAATCGCTCAGGCTGGGAAAACACTGGAGTAAGCCGAACGGGGTGTGTCCTGCAGCCACGGCGCACTCCTCGAGCACATGCAAATTAGCCGAGGTTGCCGCGAGGTGCCGCCGTCGAGACTGGTTCGGGGAACGGAACTGCGAACGAAGGTGTCATCTGTATTAGGCACCATGGTGTCGCAATCCTGTTGGGATAGAGAGGTGGTTTTCATGAACAATATTATCTACATCGTCGGGGCAGTTGTGATTGTCCTGGTTATTCTGTCGTTTGTCGGCCTTGTATAGCCTTAGCTGCCAGCTGAGAACCGTCCTGATGGCGCCTGCCTGACAGGGTGTATTTATGTTGCTACCCCCTGCCCTCGCAACATCGCAATATCCCGCTTGGGGGGTACGCCAAACAGACGGCTGTATTCGCGGCTGAACTGCGATGGGCTTTCATAGCCGACCTGGTAGGCTGCGCTTGATACTTCCTGATGCTCGTTGAGCATCAATCGCCTCGCCTCGTTCAATCGCAACCACTTCTGGTACTGCAACGGGCTCATCGAGGTGAGCTGGCGGAAGTGGTGATGAAWGGTGGGTGTGCTCATCTGCACTCGCGCCGCAAGTTCTTCGACGCGAAGCGCCGAGGCGTAATTCAACTTCAGCCAGTCGATGGCTTTTGCGATGCGATAACCCTGGCCATCGACCGAGGTAATCTGCCGCAACCTGGCGGCCTGATCACTCTTCAAGAGACGATAGTGAATCTCGCGCTGAATCAGGGGCGCAAGCACAGGGATGGCTTCGGGTTCATCGAGTAGCGCCAGCAAGCGCTCGAACGACGCCAACATGGCAGGCGTTACTGAACCAATCCCGACACCTTTCACCACTGATCGATCACGGGTTGGCGGCAAGTCACCCTGCACTATCAGCTCAGCCAGCATGCGCAGATCGAGCTTCAAAGTCAGCCCCAGGCATGGCTGCTCCGGGCTTGCCGCCAGCACCTCAGAATTGGCGGGCAAGTCCAATGAGGTGATCAGAAATCGCGACGTGTCATACGGGTAGCCCTCGCCACCTACCCAAAGCTGTTTCTCCCCCTGGGCGACGAGGATGATGCTTGGCTCGACCATGCAGACGACGGGCGGCGACGGATGTTCGCGCCTGAAAAAGCCCAGGCCCGTAATGGGCGTACCGTAGTCACCTGGTTTCGGGATCTGCTCGCTAATGATCCGCGCAAGCGTTTCTTGTGGCGACAGGTGTTGAGCAGCGGTGTCGTGTTTGATCGTCATGTTCGCCTTGTACCTCTTCGCTGAACTCTAACTCGCCCGCTTACGACCGTCCTGCAAAAAAACAGAGACTCATAGAATCAGGCAAGTAATCCAGTGCAATGCACTACAGGGAGTCTGGGCAGAGCCGGAAAATGTTCATCCGACAAAGCCATTGAGGACTCTCCCATGC
>NZ_JBFTMK010000462.1:0-4113 GCF_056396965.1 Pseudomonas sp. 05N434 | reverse complement strand
CGTGCAGCCTGAATGATTTAATGCAGACGCTTGCGGCACATCAATTGAGCCATTTTCGCGGTGTCCGGGCGCTCGACGATGCCTTTTTCGGTGACGATCGCATCGATCAGGTCGGCCGGGGTCACGTCGAAAACCGGGTTGAACGCTTCCACATCTGCCCCCACCCGCTTGCCGCCAACTTCCAGCAACTCGCGGCCATCACGCTCCTCGATAGGAATCTCGTCGCCACTGGCCAGGTTCATGTCGATGGTCGAACTCGGCGCCACCACCATGAAGCGCACGCCGTGGTGCATGGCGTTGACCGCCAACTGGTAGGTACCGATCTTGTTCGCCACATCGCCATTGGCGGTAATCCGGTCGGCGCCGACGATCACCCAGGTCACACCCTTGGTTTTCATGATGTGCGCGGCAGCGGAATCGACATTGAGGGTCACCGGAATACCCTCATTGGCCAATTCCCACGCAGTCAATCGCGAACCTTGCAGCCATGGCCGGGTTTCGTCGGCGTAGACGCGCTCGACCATGCCTTCGATGAACGCCCCGCGAATCACCCCCAGCGCCGTGCCGAAACCACCGGTGGCCAGTGCACCGGTGTTGCAATGCGTAAGGATCGCCTGGGCGTTGCCTTGATGTTTGCGGATCAGGTCGACGCCCAACTGGGCCATGGTCAGGTTGGCTTCGCGATCACTTTCGTGGATGGCGATGGCTTCGGCTTCCAGCACCGACAACGGATCGGCGTGCTCCCTCAGGCGCTCAAGCCGCTCACGCATGCGACCCAAGGCCCAGAACAGATTGACCGCGGTCGGACGGGAGTCGGCCAGCAGCGCGAAATCCTCTTCCAGCGCCGCTTGCCAGTCGCCACCTTCGGCAAAACGGGTACGGGCCGCCAGCACCACGCCATAGGCCGCACTGATGCCAATAGCCGGCGCACCGCGCACCACCATCGAGCGAATGGCTTCGGCCACACCCGCAGCGCTGGTGTAGGCGATCCAGGTTTCCTCGAACGGCAAAATACGCTGATCCAGCAAATACAGTGCGCCATCACGCCAATCGATGGCCTTCACCTTCTCCGCAGCCAACAGTCGATCGCGCATCCCACACCCCGCACTCATGAACAAAAGCCGCCGATTATAGCGATCCCCCCGCGAAGACGCTCGGGTATACTTCGCCATCCTTTACAAAAGCACTGGAACCGACTCTCGATGCCGACCCCCACCGCTGCGCTCGACCTATTATTGCTGCCAACCTGGCTGGTACCCGTCGAACCGGCTGGCGTGGTCCTTAAAGAGCATGCCCTGGGTATCCGCGACGGTCGTATCGTGTTTATCGGCCCACGCGCAGCAGCCTTGAAGCTTAACGCAGCCGAAGTGCGCGAATTGCCGGGCATGCTGCTCAGCCCGGGCCTGATCAATGCCCACGGGCATGCAGCAATGACGCTGTTCCGCGGCCTGGCCGACGATCTGCCGCTGATGACCTGGCTGGAAGACCACATCTGGCCGGCCGAAGCCAAATGGGTCGACGAGGCGTTCGTACGCGACGGCACGGACCTGGCCATCGCCGAGCAGATCAAAGGTGGCATCACCTGCTTCTCTGACATGTATTTCTTCCCGAAGGTCGCCAGCGAACGCGTACATAACAGCGGCATTCGCGCCCAGATCGCCATTCCGATCCTCGATTTCCCGATTCCAGGCGCCAGCACGGCGGATGAAGCCATTCGTCAGGGCGTCGAATTATTCGGCGATCTCAAGCATCACGAACGGATCAAAGTCACCTTCGGCCCCCATGCCCCGTACACCGTGGGCGACGAAAACCTGGAAAAAATCCGGGTGATCGCCGAAGAGCTGGACGCCTCGATTCACATGCATGTCCACGAAACCGCCTTCGAAGTGCAGCAGTCGGTGGAGCAGCGCGGCGAACGCCCGCTGGCCCGCCTCGGCCGCCTGGGCCTGCTCGGGCCGCGTTTCCAGGCCGTTCACATGACCCAGATCAGCGATGAAGACCTGGCGCTGCTGGTAGAAAGTAACACCAATGTGATTCATTGCCCGGAGTCGAACCTGAAGCTGGCCAGTGGCTTCTGCCCGGTCGAGCGCTTGTGGCAGGCTGGGGTGAATGTGGCAGTCGGCACCGATGGCGCGGCCAGCAATAATGACCTGGACCTGCTTGGTGAAACCCGCACCGCCGCATTGCTGGCCAAGGCTGTCGCCGGCTCGGCCACCGCGCTGGACGCCCATCGCGCCCTGCGCATGGCCACGCTCAATGGCGCCCGCGCGCTGGGAATCGAAGCGCAAACCGGTTCGCTGGAAGTCGGCAAGGCGGCAGACATCGTCGCATTCGACCTGTCGGGCCTGGCGCAGCAACCGGTCTACGACCCGGTTTCGCAACTTATATATGCCACTGGCCGCGACTGCGTGAAACACCTTTGGGTCGCCGGCAAGCAACTGCTCGACGACCGCCGCCTGACCCGCCTGGATGAAGCGCAACTGTGCGCCACCGCCAAGGCTTGGGGCAGGCGCATCAGCGGCCACACCGAATCGTAAGCACCCTGGACCAAAACCGGGGCAACAGAATTTTTCAAGTTTTAGAGGACTGACACCATGAGCAACGTCGACCACGCCGAAATCGCCAAATTCGAAGCCCTGGCCCATCGCTGGTGGGACCGCGAAAGCGAGTTCAAACCGCTGCACGACATCAACCCCCTGCGGGTCAACTGGATCGACGAGCGCGTCAATCTGGCCGGCAAGAAAGTCCTCGACGTCGGTTGCGGCGGCGGCATCCTCAGCGAAGCCATGGCCCAGCGCGGCGCCACCGTGATGGGCATCGACATGGGCGAAGCGCCGCTGGCGGTCGCGCAATTGCATCAACTGGAATCCGGCGTAAACGTCGAGTACCGGCAAATCACCGCCGAAGCGCTGGCCGAAGAAATGCCTGAGCAGTTCGACGTCGTTACCTGCCTGGAAATGCTTGAACACGTTCCGGATCCGTCCTCGGTGATCCGCGCCTGCTTCCGCATGGTCAAGCCTGGCGGCCAGGTGTTCTTCTCCACCATCAACCGCAATCCGAAGGCCTATCTGTTCGCCATCGTCGGCGCCGAATACATCATGAAGCTGCTGCCGCGTGGCACTCACGACTTCAAGAAATTCATCCGCCCTTCCGAGCTCGGTGCCTGGAGTCGCATGGCCGGCCTGACCGTCAAGGACATCATCGGCCTGACCTACAACCCGCTGACCAAGCACTACAAACTGGCATCCGATGTCGACGTCAACTACATGATCCAGACCCTGCGCGAGGAGTAAGCCGATGCGTATCAGAGCAGTTCTTTTCGACATGGACGGCACCCTGCTCGACACCGCGCCGGACTTCATCGCCATCTGCCAGGCGATGCGTGCCGAGCGTGGTTTGCCGCCGATGAACGACAAGCACATCCGTGACGAGATCTCCGGCGGCGCCAGGGCGATGGTTGCAGTGACTTTCTCGATGGACCCGGAATCGCCGGGCTTCGAGGAGCTGCGCCTGGAGTTTCTGGAGCGCTATGTCAAAGGTTGCGCGGTGCACAGCAAGCTCTTCGACGGCATGGGCGAATTGCTGGCCGACATCGAGAAGGCCAACCTGATCTGGGGCGTGGTCACCAACAAGCCGCTGCGCTTCGCCGAGCCGATCATGCAGCAATTGGGGCTGGCCGAGCGTTCGGCGCTGCTGATCTGCCCGGATCATGTGAAGAACAGCAAACCGGACCCGGAGCCGTTGATCCTGGCGTGCAAGATGCTCGACCTCGATCCGGCCAGCGTGCTGTTCGTCGGCGACGACCTGCGCGATATCGAATCCGGCCGCGATGCCGGCACCAGAACAGCCGCCGTGACCTACGGCTACATTCATCCGGAGGATAACCCACGGCATTGGGGCGCGGATGTGGTGGTCGATCATCCAATGGAGTTGCGCCTGGTGCTGGATAGCGCTTTGTGCAGTTGCTGATGACAGAGGCTTTTGTGGCGAGGGAGCTTGCTCCCGCTGGGCTGCGAAACGGCCCCTTTTATTATCGCGCAGTGTCAGGTATGTCGCATTTGCAGGTTTACGACTGCTTCGCAGCCGAGCGGGAGCAAGCTCCCTCGCCACAAA
>NZ_JBFTMK010000461.1:0-4121 GCF_056396965.1 Pseudomonas sp. 05N434 | reverse complement strand
GGGTCGCTGATCTCTCGATCGTCCTGCCATTTGCCCAACAACAACACTTTGCCCCGCGCTTCAGGGGCAATGTTGAGCACGCCACTGACATGTCGCCGCTCCATCACCAGAATCAAGTCCGCCTCACTGACGGCTTGAGAAGTGAGCTGAACGGCCTGGTGCTCATGGGGCAGATGACCATGCTCTGTGAGCACGGCGTGTGCTGTCGGCTCGATGGGCTTGCCCGTCAGGGCGGCAAGGCCGGCTGAACTGACCTGAATATCGGAATGGACGAGTGCCCCACGCAGCAAATGCTCCGCGGTGGGACTGCGGCATATATTGCCAACACAGACAATCAAAACCCTTTTAAGCAAGATGACCTTCCCCGTCTTGTCAACATTGGCGGTGACCTAGCACTTGCCGAACATAAGAGCTTTAAATTACGAATGAGCCCGGGCATTTATAACGACCAGGAACTGCGACTGAAACTTTCAAACAATCAATGCGTATTTATTACCATGACGCTTGAACGGCCCTCAACTTTTTATCCAGACAAAAAATAACATCGCACTCTGCAGAGTACAAAAATAACAGTTAGTGAATTTATTCAGACAATTTCTAACGGTTGTCGTTTTCTGGCGACTGTTCAATCTAAATTATACTGAAATAGCGAATGACTAATGTATAGCCGTTCCGCTACTGCATTGCCAGGGTGTCGAACATTTGGTTAGTAGTTGGGTAAGGGACGCCTTGGGCAATAACTCTATTTACAGCGGGTTACGTCACGAGCATGCCGTGGAACAACCGGGCATGCTCGCCGGCCAATCGGCTGCTCGATGTCTCCCCTGCCCGCGCCTGGCGAGAAGCATGGCGTGCAGACCATTCGCAGCCCCTGGCGCGTTGCGAACATTGTTCTTGAGTGACCGGGCCGCTTCGAGCCCGCACTCCCCAGCGTGACCGGTTCGGCCAGCCTGGATCGAATCTTTCCTACTGCCATCAGCTATTCCATCAGTCTACTTTCAAGGACGCTTCCATGATTCGTAAATGCCTGTTCCCCGCCGCCGGTTATGGGACCCGCTTTTTACCCGCCACCAAGGCCATGCCGAAGGAGATGCTGCCGATCGTCAGTAAGCCGCTGATCCAGTATGCCGTCGAGGAAGCGCGTGACGCCGGCCTGCAACACATGGCCATCGTCACCGGTCGCGGCAAGCGCGCGCTGGAGGATCATTTCGATACCAGCTACGAGCTGGAGCACCAGATTCGTGGCACCGATAAGGAAAAGTTCCTGCACGGCACTCGCGAGCTGATCGATACCTGCAGCTTTTCCTACACTCGTCAGGTGGAAATGAAAGGCCTGGGGCACGCCATTCTCAGCGGCCGCTCGTTGATCGGTGATGAGCCATTCGCCGTGGTGCTGGCCGACGACCTGTGCCTGAACCTGGAGGGGGATGGAGTTCTGGCGCAAATGCTCAAGCTTTATGAGCAGTTCCGCTGTTCGATCGTGGCGATCCAGGAAGTACCCCGCGAGCAAACTCAGAAGTACGGCGTGATTGCCGGCGAGTTGATTCGCGAGGGGATTTACCGGGTCAACAGCATGGTCGAAAAGCCCCGTCCGGAAGACGCTCCGTCCAACCTGGCGATCATCGGTCGATACATTCTGACCCCCGACATCTTCGACCTGATCGCTGACACCGAACCTGGCAAGGGCGGTGAAATCCAGATCACCGATGCGCTGATGAAGCAGGCCCAGAACGGCTGCGTGCTGGCTTACAAGTTCGAGGGTCGACGCTTCGACTGTGGCGGTGCCGAAGGTTATATCGAAGCCACCAACTTCTGCTTCGAGCATCTGCATCAAAACGCCCTGTGATGTTGCTGTCCCCCGATATGGTCTTTATCACCTTATGGACGAAGCCTCTATGAATACGTTGAGCGGTTTCAAGGCAGATGACAGTCGCCACCCGTATAGCGCTGACCTTAAGCACAACCTCGCGTACCGCATCGTGCGCGCCTATGCGTCGGAACTGATTTTCCCCCGCGTGCGAAAACCACCGGTACTGCTGGTGGAACGCATCGGCGCGTTCCCCTCATCCGGGGAGATCCGCCGCCAAGTCAAGGATGGTCCGGCGCTGCTGGCGAGCATCAAGCAGCGTTATGCCCGCGATGCCCTTGACCTCAACGAAAGCAGCGGGCTGAACCTGGTCTTTGCCGACTGGCGCTTCAGCTTGCGCCTCTCGGGCGAGGGTTGCGTAGCTTGCCTGACCGTGGAAAGTCGGGGCGACAGCTCGCTCCTGCAGCGCAAAACCGCCGAGCTGCTGGGGCAGATCGATGCAGGGAGGGCATTTGAATGAACGCGATTGCCGAACACGCCACCAAAGCCTGGTACCTGGTCCAGTGCAAGCCCAAACAAGATGAGCGCGCCGAAGAACATTTGCAGCGCCAAGGCTATGCATGCTTTCGCAAGACCTACAGACGTGAGCGCATGTTGCGCGGGCAACGTCGAGTGATCAGCGAGTCGCTGTTTCCGGGCTACCTGTTTATTCAACTGAGCCTTCAGGACAGCTGGGGTCCACTGCGCTCGACYCGCGGCGTTTCGCGGGTCGTCGGGTTTGGCGGTCAGCCATTGCCGRTCCGCGATGCGCTGATCGACGAACTCCAGGAACCAGACAGCCAGGCGATCGTGACCACGCTGTTGAAACACGGAGATGCGGTGCGCATCACTGAAGGTCCGTTCTGCGATCTCGAAGCGGTGTTCCTGGCCATGGACGGTGAAGAACGGGTACTGCTGATGATGAATTTGCTGCAGCGTGAACAGCAAATCAGCCTGCCACTGGCGCGGGTCAACAAGCTTTAGACGCTTTTAGCTGCTTACACAAAAACGCCGCTCAACAACAAGCGGCGTTTTTTATCAACACAGGAAAACCTACGCCCCTTCCGAGAGGTGATTCCAGTCCACCCAACCCAAAAACCACGTCGCCAGAATCAGTAAACCGAAGGCGATCCGGTACCAGGCAAACACCGCATAACTATGGTTGGCGATGAACTTGAGCAACCCGCGCACGGCAATCATCGCAAAGACGAAAGCGGCGACAAATCCCAGGGCAAACACCGGCAAATCTGCGGCCTGGAACAGGTCGCGATATTTATAGCCCGAGTACACCGCGGCCCCCACCATTGTCGGCATCGCCAGGAAGAACGAAAACTCGGTGGCCGTCTTGCGTGACAGGCCAAACAGCAACCCGCCGATAATCGTCGATCCCGAACGCGAAGTGCCGGGAATCATCGCCAGGCATTGTGCACATCCGACTTTCAAGGCATCGGTCCAGCGCATCTCGTCCACGTGATCGACCACTACCACGTGCTCGAGCTGTTCAGCCCACAACATGATGATCCCGCCGATCACCAGCGCCACAGCCACGGTGATCGGGTTGAACAGATATTGATGGATTTTGTCGGCGAACATCACCCCCAGCACCACCGCCGGCAAGAAACCGATCAGCAAATTCAGAGTAAAACGTTGCGCATTACGCTGGGTCGGCAAACCCGTGGTGATGTCCAGAATCTTGCGACGGAACTCCCAGACGACCGCCAGAATAGCGCCCAACTGAATAATGATATTGAACGCCATGGCTCGCTCACCGCCAAAGTCGAGCAGGTCCGCGGCAATAATCTGATGGCCTGTACTGGAGATCGGCAAAAACTCTGTGAGTCCTTCAACCAGCCCTAGAATCGATACTTGCGTGGTGGTCCAGAAGTCCATTAATCCCCCGTTAACCCCTTTCGGCTGAAAGGTCTGTTGTTGGTTCCGAGCAGCTGTCGGGTCAACGGAGAATTAAAACGCATTACCTGCCGGCTTGAGGCAAACGTTATAAAACGTCCATGACCAGGGCTATGACCACCTCGACGGCCCTACCCGCCTGCTACGCTTTGCGTTCATGACTGGAGGAATAACCATGCCGGACGATCCTCCCCCCGCCCTGCTCGACGCCGGATGGGCGCCTGAAGAAGAAATTGACCCGGAAGACTGACACTTGTGTATCGCGAATCCATGGCTGCCACTCATCGTCAGCTCGTTGACGTTTTGAGTTTGGACGCGCGCAATGTCTACCCCAAAAATGATCGCCCAAGAGAACATTCCACATGGC
>NZ_JBFTMK010000460.1:0-4133 GCF_056396965.1 Pseudomonas sp. 05N434 | reverse complement strand
GGTAATAGGTGTCGATAAAGTTCAGGCCAATGGCCTTGTTGGTCACGCGTACCTGTTGCGGGCCGGGCTCGGCGGGTTGGTAATCCACGTATTCGAGCACTTCGGGGCCGCCATGGACGCGGAACTGGATACGCTTTGCCATCTGCTCTCTCCTTAGGTCTTTGGCTTCTAGAGTCGTAGCGCCAAGCGCCCTATCGAACTCCCAAGCTTGATCTTCGTCAACTGCGGCAGGCTCGCCTGCGATGTTATGCTACGGACCCATTTGCGCCGGCCCCCCGCTCTGATGGAGCGCCGCGTAGCTTTGCCCGATTCAAGGTGATGCCATGACTACCCGCACCGAGGCCGTAAAAGCCTACCTGCTCGACCTGCAAGACCGTATTTGCGCTGCCCTGGAAGCCGAAGACGGCGGCGCGCGTTTCGTCGAAGACGCCTGGACCCGGCCTGCCGGCGGCGGTGGTCGCACCCGGGTGATTGAGAACGGCGCAGTCATCGAAAAGGGCGGCGTCAACTATTCCCACGTGTTTGGCAGCGGTCTCCCACCGTCCGCCAGCGCCCATCGGCCGGAACTGGCCGGTCGAGGCTTCGAAGCCCTGGGCGTGTCGTTGGTGATTCACCCGCATAACCCCCATGTGCCGACGTCCCACGCCAATGTGCGCTTTTTCATCGCCGAAAAAGAAGGTGAAGAGCCGGTCTGGTGGTTCGGTGGTGGCTTTGACCTGACCCCTTATTACGGCAATGAAGAAGATTGCGTGCATTGGCACCGCGTCGCCGAACAGGCCTGCGCGCCGTTCGGCCCGGACGTTTACCCGCGCTACAAGGCCTGGTGCGACAGCTACTTCCACATCAAGCATCGCCATGAGCCACGGGGCATCGGCGGCCTGTTTTTCGATGACTTGAACGAGTGGGACTTCGATACCAGCTTCGCTTTCATGCGCGCCATCGGCGATGCGTTCATCGACGCGTACCTGCCGATCGTACAACGCCGCAAGAATGATGCGTTCACCGCCAAACAGCGTGAGTTCCAGGAGTTTCGCCGTGGTCGTTACGTTGAATTCAACTTGGTCTATGACCGCGGCACGCTGTTCGGCCTGCAATCGGGCGGGCGTACCGAGTCGATTCTGATGTCGCTGCCGCCGCAAGTACGCTGGGCCTACGACTGGAAGGCCGAGCCGGGCAGTGAAGAAGCACGCCTGACCGAATACTTCCTGCAAGACCGCGATTGGTTGGCCAAGGCCTGAACGAGGAATTCTGATGGACCGTTATGTCGTATTCGGTAACCCGATCGGCCACAGCAAATCGCCGCTGATCCACCGTCTGTTCGCCGAGCAGACCGGGCAGAAACTGGACTACAGCACCTTGCTGGCACCTCTCGACGATTTTTCCGGCTGTGCGTTGGAATTTTTCCGCGAAGGCCGTGGGGCGAATGTGACAGTGCCGTTCAAGGAAGACGCCTATCGCCTGGCGAACAGCTTGACCCAGCGGGCGCAGCGGGCCGGCGCGGTGAATACCCTGAGCAAACTGGCCGATGGCAGTCTGCTGGGCGACAACACCGATGGTGCCGGGCTGGTACGGGACCTGACGGTCAACGCCGGATTCTGCCTCGCGGGCAAACGCATCTTGCTGCTGGGGGCCGGTGGCGCGGTGCGCGGCGCGCTGGAGCCGTTGCTGGCGGAGCAACCGGCGTCGGTGATCATTGCCAACCGCACCGTGGAAAAAGCCGAATTGCTGGCGCAATTGTTTGCCGATCTGGGGCCGGTGTCGGCCAGCGGTTTCGACTGGCTGCGCGAGCCGGTGGACCTGATCATCAACGCCACATCCGCCAGTTTGTCCGGCGATGTACCGCCGATTGCCGGCAGTTTGATCGAACCGGGCAAGACGGTTTGCTACGACATGATGTATGGCAAGGACCCAACCTCGTTCTGCCGTTGGGCCAGTGAACATGGGGCTGGTGTGTCGATGGATGGCTTGGGCATGTTGGCCGAGCAGGCGGCGGAAGCTTTCTATCTGTGGCGCGGTGTGCGCCCGGATACGGCGCCGGTGCTGGCCGAACTTCGCCGGCAACTGGCGCTGTAGTTCTGTGGCGAGGGAGCAAGCTCCCTCGCCACAGGTTATCTGTTTGTCAAAACAGTGGCGTTTAGTCCTCAAACCGGATCGGGCATTTCTCCGCGCCTTCCAGCTTCCTCAATTCCTCCACCACTTGCGGCCGTGCCTGCCGCAGGGTCAGGCTGCGATCCTGACGCAGCAGCCGTCGTGCTTCCTGGTGCAGCATTTCCACGCCCGAGTAGTCGATGAAGTTGATCTGCTGCGCCTCGATCACTACTCGTGGGCCGTGCATCCGTTGCAGGCGCACTTGCAGGTAATGGCTGGCGCCGAAAAAGATCGAACCGCCGACCCTCAGGATGTCTTCGTCACCATTGCGCCAGTGCTGCACCCGTGGCTGTGAGGTGCGTTTGAGGTAGAAGAACAGTGACGCCAGCACCCCGGCGTAGATCGCCGTCTGCAACTCCAGCAACAGGGTGGCGACACAGGTCAGCGCCATGACCAGGAATTCGGCATGGCTGACCCGCAACAAGGCACGAATGCCGCGATGATCCACCAATCCCCAAGCGATCAAAAGGATGCTGCCAGCCATGGCCGGGATCGGGATGTGCGCAATCAATGCCGCACCGAAGATCGCGAACAGTGCCACCCACAGCGCCGAAAAAACCCCGGCCAGCGGTGAACAGGCGCCGGCATCGTAGCTCAGGCCCGAGCGAGTGAAGGAACCGGCGGACAGCGAACCGGAAAAAAACGCCCCGACCATGTTCGAGAAACCCTGGGCGCGAACTTCCTGATTGGCATCGAGCAACTGCTGCGAGCGGGCCGACAGGGAGCGGGCAATCGACAGGCTCGTCACCAGCCCGAGCATGCCGACCGCCACCGCACTGGGCAGCAGGCGCAATATCAGGTCCAGATCCAGCGGCAGCGGGCTGAAGGGCGGCAGCCGCCCGACAAACGCGCTGACCAGCTTCACATGACCGAACATCGCTGGCCACAGCCATACCAGCAAACCGCTCAGGGCCAGAGCGATCAACAGCGTCGGCCAGCGCGGCACCAGCAGTTTCAGCACGATGCCAACCGCGACCGTGGCCAGGCCCAGCAGCAGCGAGGGTTTGTCCACTTCGCCGAGATGATTGAGCAGCATCATCAAGCTGTTGAGCGCCGTGGCCTGGTTGGGCACATCCAGCCCCAGCAGGTTCGGCAGCTGCCCGATGGCAATCACCACCGCTGCGCCGAGGGTGAAGCCCAGCACCACCGAGTGAGAGACGAAATTCACCAGGGCACCGAACCGCAGCAAACCCAGTAACCACTGGAAAATGCCCGCAAGGAAAGTCAGAAGCAGGATCAGCGTGACGTAGTCCTGCGATGCAGGGACGGCCAGAGGACTGACGCTGGCATACAGGACGATGGAAATGGCCGCCGTAGGGCCGCAGATCAAATGCCACGACGAACCCCAGAGGCAGGCAATCAGCACCGGGATGATGGCGGCGTACAGGCCATATTCCGGTGGGAGGCCAGCGATCAGGGCGTAGGCAATCGATTGTGGCAACGCGAGAATCGCACCGCTCAGGCCGACGATCAGGTCACGACCAACGCTGGCGCGGGTTTGCCGGGGCAACCAGGTCAGGAAGGGAAAGAGTGAATGGCGGCTGGGGAAGGCCATGGGTCCTCTCGGTACGGGGTAAATCGTCAGGGTAAAGCATTGGCTCGTAGTGGGCAGATCATTGTGGCGAGGGAGCTTGCTCCCGCTCGGCTGCGCAGCAGTCGCAAATCCGGACAACTCGGTGAGGCTGATAAACCGGGTCTGCCGAAATGGGAGTGCTACGCCCTCCAGCGGGAGCAAGCTTCCTCGCCACAGGGGAACCTTACAACTTGGCTTTGACCGCCGGCAGAGCATCCTTGCCGTCCACGGTCTTCACGCCCTCCAGCCATTTATCCAGCACCACCGGATTGGCCTTGATCCACGCCTTGGCCGCGTCGGCGTTGCTGACCTTCTTGTTCACCACTTCGGCCATGATGCTGTTCTCCATTTCCTGAGTAAAACTCAGGTTGGTGAGCAGTTTGCCGACGTTCGGGCAGGCCTGTGCATAACC
>NZ_JBFTMK010000459.1:0-4136 GCF_056396965.1 Pseudomonas sp. 05N434 | reverse complement strand
CTGGCGCCCACATCGAAGCCTTGAAGCTAATCTATAACTCTCTTTGCTCCATTAGCGCCGCTGCAGAAGGGCCAGAATGAAATCCATCGTACTGGCGCTGGCTCCCCGTGATGATTAGAGTGCAAACGATGTCCGTCATACCTGTTGAAAGTCCTCCAGTAATGTTGGTTCCGGCTCACCCCGCCGACCTGGACAATCTTGTGGCCATTCGAATTGAGGCCATGCGCGAAAGTCTTGAACGGATTGGGCGATTTGATCCGATACGTGCACGTGAGCGTTTTATCAACGGTTTTGATTGTCGCAACACGCGTCACATTGAGCTGGCCGGTGAGCGAGTCGGTTTTATTGTGGTCAAGCCTCAGCTGAACGAACTGCTACTTGACCACTTGTATGTGCGACCGAATGCTCAGGGAACAGGTGTAGGTTCTGCTGTCCTCGAACARATTTTCAAAGAAGCGGATGCCGCCGCGCTCCCTGTCAGGGTGGGCGCGCTCAAAGAGAGCGCTTCGAATCGGTTTTACATCCGTCATGGCTTCCAATTCGTCGAAAGCGGCGAGTTCGACAATTACTATGTTCGTCCGAACGCTGCACCTTGACGCAGTTTTTTACACCGCCTCGATCAGGAGCGAATGTTTCCGCGAGGCCAAAGGCACGGTTGCACCGGTCGAGGGGAAGAAGGCCTGGTTGCCCAACCGCCCCTCTGATCAAGCCCGCTCCCACATTTTTTGAGCTGCATGGTCCCGGCTACTTGGACTCGACATACACCCCTTGTGGGAGCGCGCCTGCTCGCGATGAGGCCATCGCGCTGGTTGGCGTCGATGCCGCAACAGCAACAGTGTCCGCCTGAGCCATCTCGGGCTTTGCCTCCGCGCCCTCCCCGTTCAGCGCCTTGTTCATCTTCACCGTGTCCAACGCGCCGACCCATTTGGCAATGGCCATGGTGCCGACGCCGTTGCCGATGGTGTTGGTGATCGCGCGTGCTTCCGACATGAACCGATCGACGCCCAGCAACAGCACCATGCCCGCCACCGGGATGGTGCCGAGGGAGGACAGCGTCGCCGCCAGGATGATGAACCCCGAACCGGTCACTCCCGCCGAGCCTTTGGAGGTGAACATCAGCACCGCCAGCACGATCAACTGGTCCATGAGGGTCAGCGGTGTGTTGGTCGCCTGGGCAATGAAGATCGCGGCGATGGTGTAGTAGATCGCCTGGCCGTCCGGGTTGAAGGTCAAGCCCGAGGGAATGATCATCCCGGCGACGGGTTTGGAAACGCCGGCCTTTTCCATCTTGGAAATCATCTGCGGCAGCACCGATTCCGAAGAGCTGGTCCCCAGTACGGTGAACAGTTCTTCCTTGATGAACTTCAAAAATTTCCACAGGCTGAAACCGCTGTAGCGGCAGATCGGCCCGAGCACGAAGATCACGAACACCGCGCAGGTCAGGTACACGCACGCCATCAATTTGCCGAGGGAGAACAGCGAACCGAAGCCGTACTTGCCGATGGTAAAGGCAATTGCCCCGAAGGCACCGATGGGGGCCAGACGCATGACCATGTTGACGATGCGAAACATCCCTTGCATCAGGCTATCCAGCGTGTCGACGAACACTTTTGCGCGCGGCCCGACATGCGCCAGGGCAACGCCCAGCAGAATGGAGAACAGCAAGATTTGCAGGACGTTGCCTTTGGCGAAGGCATCCACGATGGTGTCGGGGATGATGTTCATCACAAAGTCCATGAACGACGCATGTTTCACCGCCGTGGTGTAGGTCGCCAGACTGGACGTATCCAGCGAGGCGACATCGATGTTCATGCCTGCGCCGGGTTTGAACACATCGACCACGACCAGGCCGACCACCAGCGCCAGTGTGGAGACCACTTCGAAATAGAGCAGCGCCCGGAAGCCGACACGCCCCAACTCTTTCATGTTCTCCATGCGCGCAATGCCCGTCACCACCGTGAGGARAATCACCGGGGCAAGCAGCATTTTGATCAGCTTGATGAACGCGTCACCCAAGGGTTTGAGCGCAGCTCCAGTCTCGGGAATGAACACCCCGACAATGGCACCGAGGATGACCGCGATGAGCACTTGTACGTAGAGTTTGCCAAATATTCTTTTCATGACAGGGCCCTGATTTTTTATTGTTGTCAGGAAATGCCAAAGGGTCAGATTCAGCGATCTGCCCCTTGGCGCTGTGCCGCAGTACGACTTTGAATCGGTGGGAAATATCAGCGGTTGATCAACGCAATGACTGCATCGGTGATCTGCCGGGTGGTGGCCGTGCCGCCCAGATCCGGGGTATGCAAACCGCTTTCGGTCACGGCTTCGATGGCCGACATCAGCTGTTTCGCCGCGGCCGCTTCGCCCAGGTGCTCGAGCATCATTGCCGCGGTCCAGAATGTGGCGATCGGGTTGGCCACGCCTTTGCCGGTGATGTCGAAGGCCGAGCCGTGGATCGGTTCGAACATCGAGGGGAATTTGCGTGACGGGTTGAGATTGGCAGTCGGCGCGATGCCCAGGCTGCCGGACAATGCGGCGGCCAGATCGGACAGGATGTCAGCGTGCAGGTTGGTGGCGACGATTACGTCCAGCGTCGACGGTTTGAGCACCATGCGCGTGGTTACGGCGTCGACCAGTTCCTTGTCGATCTTCACGTCCGCAAAGTCCTTGGCGACTTCGTAGAAGATCTCGTCCCACAACACCATGCCGTGACGCTGGGCGTTGGATTTGGTGACCATGGTCAGGTGCTTGCGCGGACGGCTGCGCGCCAGTTCGAAAGCAAAACGGTGAATGCGCTCGACCCCGGCACGGGTGAACACCGACACTTCGGTGGCGACTTCTTCCGGCAGGCCCCGGTGCACGCGACCGCCGTTGCCGGAGTATTCGCCCTCGGAGTTTTCACGCACCACCACCCAGTCGATCTGATCACCGTTATGCAGTGGGCTTTTCACCCCTGGCAGGACGCGGGCCGGACGCACGTTGGCGTACTGGTCGAAGCCCTGGCAGATCGGCAGGCGCAGGCCCCACAGGGAAATGTGATCCGGCACATTGAGCGCACCGACCGCGCCGAAGAAAATCGCATCGAAGGTTTTCAGTTCTTCCAGGCCACCTTCAGGGATGTAGTAGCCGTTTTTCAGGTAGTTATCCGAGTTCCAGTCGAAGTGTTTGAAGGCCAGTTCGAAGCCGGACTTTTTCGACAAGGCTTGCAGCACTTCGACGCCCGCTGCGATCACTTCCACGCCGATGCCATCACCTGGAACCGCAGCAATTTTGTATGCGCTCATCATCAACTCCACTCTCGTTACGTTCTTGTTGTGCCTGTCGAACGGGGGTGTTCAATCAGGGTGTGAGCGGAGTATATGTAGTGAGCAAATGAGCGTGAGTTACTCCAAATCACTACATAGATGAATTTGAGTTACCAATGAGCCAGACCCTGGATTTGTCATTTTTCTACCTGCTGGCCAACAAAGGCAGCCTCGCCGCGACGGCGCGAGAGCTGGGCGTGACCCCGCCGGCGGTGAGCAAACGCCTGACCGCGCTGGAAGCACGGCTGGGCATCCGCCTGGTCAACCGCACCACGCGCTCGATGAGCCTGACCTCGGAAGGTGAACTGTATTTTTCCCATGCCGCGCGCATCCTGACGCAGATCGATGAGGTCGAGCAGCTCATCAGCAGCAGCCGGGCAACGCCGAAAGGCCTGATTCGCGTCAACGCGTCTTTGGGTTTCGGTCGTCGCTACATCGGCCCGGCATTGGGCGCGTTCTTCGCGCAATACCCGGAGGTGGAAATACAACTGGAAATCAGCGATCACCCGCTCGACCTGGCAACTCACGGGTTTGACCTGGGCATTCGTTTTGGCACGCTGCCGGACGCGGCCTTTCATGCGCGCAAGATTGCCTCCAATCGCCGCCTGCTCTGCGCCTCGCCGCTGTACCTGGAAAAGCATGGCGTGCCGCAACGCCTGGCGGATTTACAGCAACACAACTGCATCTTCCTGCGGCAAAACGAAACGCCCTACGGCGTATGGAGCTTTACCAACGGCGGGCGCACGCAAAACGTCAAAGTGCGTGGCGCGTTAGGCTGCAACGACGGTGAAGTGGCCCTCAATTGGGCGCTGGAAGGTCATGGGATTCTGC
>NZ_JBFTMK010000458.1:0-4140 GCF_056396965.1 Pseudomonas sp. 05N434 | reverse complement strand
GAGGGTAAACGCTTTCCTGAATGAAGATCCGGCTACCAGCGGTGCAGCGTTCGCCGTTCAGCGAGAAGATGGTGAACAGTGCGGCGTCGAGGGCGCGCTCCAGGTCCGCATCTTCAAAGATCAGCACCGGTGACTTGCCGCCGAGTTCCATGGAGTATTTTTTGAGGCCGGCGGTCTGCATGATTTTCTTGCCGGTGGCGGTACCTCCGGTGAACGAAATTGCGCGCACATCCGGGTGCCGAACCAGCGCGTCACCGGCGGTGGCGCCGTAACCCTGGATGACGTTGAGCACGCCATTGGGAATGCCGGCCTCAACAGCCAGACGACCGAGTTCGTTGGCCGTCAGTGGGGAGAGCTCGGACATCTTCAGCACTGCAGTATTGCCCAGTGCCAGGCACGGCGCGGTTTTCCAGGTGGCTGTCATGAACGGCACGTTCCACGGTGACACCAGACCGCAAACACCCACCGGCTGATACAGGGTGTAGTTGAGCATCTGGTCGTCGACGGGGTAAGAGTGACCGTCCATGCGGGTGCAGACTTCGGCGAAGAAATCGAAGTTGTGCGAAGCGCGGGGGATCAACACATTTTTGGTCTGATGGATCGGAAGGCCCGTGTCCAGCGTTTCCAGTTCGGCCAGACGCGGGACATTCTGCTCGATCAGCTCACCGAGCTTGCGCATCAGTCGGGCACGTTCCTTGGCTGGCGTATTAGCCCACTTGGGGAAGGCTTCCTTGGCCGCGGCTACGGCCTGAGCGACTTCTTCGGCGCCGCCGCTGGCGATTTCACCGATGGCTTCGCCGGTGGCCGGGTTGTAGTTGACGAAAACGTCTTTGCTTTCGACCTCACGGCCGTTGATCCAGTGTTTGATCATGCTGCTCAAGCCTCTTTACGGGCGGAGAAGAATTCCGCTTCGCTAACAATTCGATTAACCAGGCGACCCACGCCTTCCACTTCCACAATCACTTCATCGCCGGGAACCACATCGGCCAGACCTTCCGGCGTGCCCGTAGCGATCATGTCGCCGGGCTGCAAGGTCATGAAGCTGGACAGGTATTCGATCAGGTAAGGGATGTCGAAAATCATGTCGGAGGTCGAGCCTTCCTGACGTAACTCACCGTTGATCCAGGTGCGCAGTTTCAGGTTGCTCGGGTCCGGCACGTCGGCGACGTCGACGATCCACGGACCGACCGGCGTCGTGGCATCGCGGTTCTTCACCCGCAGGTTGGGCCGGTAGTAATTTTCCAGGTAGTCACGGATCGCGTAGTCGTTGCACACCGTGTAGCCGGCCAGGTACTGGAGGGCGTCTTCACGCTTGACGTTACGCGCGGGCTTGCCGATGACGGCGACCAGTTCGCACTCGTAGTGCATATAGGCGACGTTGTCCGGGCGCCATGTAGCCTGGTTATGGCCGGTGTAGGTGCCCGGGGACTTGATGAACGCCAGGGGCTCGGTGGGCGGCTTGAAGGCCAACTCGGCGGCGTGGTCGGCGTAGTTCAGGCCCAGGGCGAACATGCTGCCGGTGGCCGGTGGCAGCCATTGCACTTGTTCTTCGGCCAGCAGGCGGCCGTCGGCCAGGCGCACGGCGTTGTGCTCTTCGACATGGACGAGGTGGACTTCACCTTCAAAGCGGATACGGGCGTGTTTCATGGAAGCTCCTGTTACTCGGCCACGATGTGGTTGACGAGGCGGCCCAGGCCGCTGATTTCGACTTCGACGGTGTCACCGGGCTGGACATCGAYACGGCCTTCAGGGGTGCCTGTGATCAGCACATCGCCTTCGTGGAGGGTCATGAATTCGCTGATTTCGGCGATCAACTGGGGAATGCTGCGGACAAAGTTGGCCGTGGAGTTTTCCTGGCGTAGTTCACCGTTGACGAACAGTTTCAGACTCAACTGATGCGGATCGGCGAGCTGGTCACGGCCCACCAATTCCGGGCCCAGCGAGCAGAAGCCGTCACGACACTTGGCTTTCACCGCCGGGCGGTAGTAGCTGTCTTCCGGCAGGCTGAACTCATTGACGATGGTGTAGCCGGCCACATGTTCCAGCGCATTCTCGATGCTGACCCGGCTGGCGCTTTTACCGATCACCACACCCAGTGCAGGCCCCGGTTGCAGGCGTTCACCTTGCGGATGAATCACCGTGCGGTCATGACCATTGCGGGTGTTGGGCGTCTTGATGAACAGCACCGGTTTAACCGGCGGCTTCTGGTAAGGCGCTTGCTCGAATTCGGCGACACGCTGGTTCAGCAACCCTTGATAGTTCAGCGCAACGCCGAACAGGGTGCCGTTCGCAACATCATGCAGGGCACGGCTCATGCTTTTCTCCTGGCAATGGCGGAGCAGTGACTGCTTCGCGAAATATTCGTTAACCTGTTAACGTTATAATTAATATGTTAACAATCGTCAAGCGTGGCAAAATGCGCTGGCAGTGGTTAGCCGCCGCAAACCGGCGCAGGATGAAAGTCCTTGCACTGCCAACACGCAAACAAGAAAGAGAACCGAGCGATGATCGATCGTCAGCCGATCCCCAATATCAACATCGGTCAGGTCTACGACCAGCGTTACAGCGATGCCGAAGTGCACTACGACAAACTCGGCAATCTGGCTGAGTTCTTCGGCCGCAATATGCCCGTGCACCGACACGACCGGTTCTTCCAGGTGCATTACGTGAAGAGCGGTGCGGTGCGGGTCTATCTGGATGACCAGCAATACCTCGAGTCGGGACCGATGTTTTTCCTCACGCCACCGACGGTGGCCCATTCCTTCGTCACCGAAGCGGACGCCGACGGGCATGTGTTGACGGTGCGCCAGCAACTGGTCTGGCAGTTGATCGATGCCGATCCGAGTCTGGCGCCGGGCTCGCAGTTGCCAGCGGCTTGCGTGGCATTGGCGGGGCTGGCACCACAGTTCCAGCCCGAGGTCAGGAGACTGGAGTTTCTGTTCGAGGAACTGTGCAACGAAATCAACGGCGACAAGCCAGGGCGGGGGGCGGCCTTGGAGAGCCTGACGCGATTGATCGTGATCAGCCTGCTCAGGCTGTGCGCCAATTCCCTGGAAGCCCGCCCGGCACGCCATGAAGACTTGCGGATCTTCCACCGCTTCAACGAATTGATCGAAGACCATTACCTGCAGCACTGGCCGCTGTCGCGCTATGCCGATGGCATTGGTGTTACCGAGGCACGGCTCAACGATGTCTGCCGGCGCATTGCCGACCTGCCGTCCAAACGTTTGATCCTTGAACGGCTGATGCAGGAGGCCAAGCGTCTGTTGTTGTTCACTGGCAGTTCGGCCAATGAAATCTGCTACCAGCTGGGCTTCAAGGACCCGGCCTATTTCAGTCGGTTTTTCCAGCGTTATGCGCTGGTGACCCCTGGGGAGTACCGCCTGCGGCAGTCGGGTTTGCGCTGAGGTAGCCATGTTTGCTTCTCGATAGGCGCCGAGTGTCTGTCGAGCAATCATGGTCGCAGCCGGTGCCCTGAAAAATGGCTTTTACAGGGAACCGATTGCACTTTTCATGGGCGGCTCACCACAAGGCCAGGCTGTAGCCGATGATGATCCGGTTTTCGTCTATATCGCTGGTCAGGCCGTTGCTTGAGCGAAGAGTGGCGTTGCGTAGCCGCACATTGACGTTCTTCAGCGGACCACTCTGCACCGTGTAAACCAGGTCGGTGTCACGCTCCCATTCCCGACCGTTACGCACGGTGGAGGTTTGCACATGAGAGCCGTCGACATAGCGAGTCATGAAGGTCAGCCCAGGCAGGCCCAGGGCCGCGAAGTTGTAGTCGTAACGCGCCTGCCAGGCGTCGGTCTCGGCCTTGGTGAAGACGTTGATGGTCACCAGGTTTACTGAATATGGGTCCAGGCCCGGAAAGGCGAAGTCGCCGTCTCCGGAGAGATTCTGGTACCCCAGGCCGAATTTATGGGCACCCATCGACAGGCTTACCATGCCGTTGAAAAAACGGTTGTCGATCTTGCCGCCATCGACCCTGGATGGACTGCGCAATTCATGGTTGCCTTGTTCGCGAGTATCGAAATAGCGCAAATCGCTGCGCAGATTCACACCTTCTGCCAAGGGCAATTCATGCACCAGACCGATGAAGTGCTGGCTGTAGATGTCCTGCATCCGGGCGTAATAATAGGT
>NZ_JBFTMK010000457.1:0-7723 GCF_056396965.1 Pseudomonas sp. 05N434 | reverse complement strand
CGTCATGACGAAGTGTTGGCGGCGACCAGCCATTTGCCGCACTTGCTGGCGTTCGGTTTGGTCGATTCATTGGCCAAACGCAATGAAAATCTTGAGATCTTCCGTTACGCTGCGGGCGGTTTCCGCGATTTCACAAGAATCGCCGGTAGCGACCCGGTCATGTGGCACGACATCTTCCTCGCCAACCGCGAAGCTGTCCTGCGCACACTCGATACATTTCGCAGCGACCTCGACGCCTTGCGCGACGCGGTCGATGCAGGGGATGGGCACCAATTGTTGGGCGTGTTCACTCGCGCCCGGGTTGCCCGCGAGCATTTCAGTAAAATCCTGGCCCGCCGGGCCTATGTGGACGCTATGAATTCCAACGATCTGATTTTCCTGGCACAACCTGGTGGCCGCCTGACTGGGCGGATTCGTGTACCGGGCGACAAATCGATTTCCCACCGCTCGATCATGCTCGGTTCCCTGGCCGAAGGCGTCACTGAAGTGGAAGGTTTCCTCGAGGGCGAAGACGCCCTGGCGACCTTGCAAGCTTTTCGCGACATGGGCGTCGTCATCGAAGGTCCGCACCACGGTCGCGTGACTATTCACGGCGTCGGCCTGCATGGCCTGAAGCCTGCGCCGGGCCCGATCTATCTGGGCAACTCCGGCACTTCGATGCGCCTGCTGTCTGGCCTGCTGGCTGCGCAGAACTTCGACAGCACCCTGACCGGCGACGCTTCGTTGTCCAAGCGTCCGATGAATCGCGTGGCCAATCCGCTGCGTGAAATGGGCGCTGTGATCGAGACCGCCGCTGACGGTCGTCCACCGATGACCATTCGGGGCGGCAACAAGCTCAAGGGCCTGACTTACACCATGCCGATGGCCAGTGCCCAGGTTAAATCCTGCCTGCTGCTGGCGGGTCTGTATGCCGAAGGCAAGACCACGGTCACCGAGCCGGCACCGACTCGCGACCACACCGAGCGCATGTTGCGCGGCTTCGGCTACCCGGTGACCGTTAACGGGGCGACCGCCTCGGTCGAGTCCGGCCACAAGCTGACCGCGACCCACATTGAAGTGCCGGGCGATATCTCGTCGTCGGCGTTCTTCCTGGTGGCGGCGTCGATCGCCGAAGGTTCGGAGCTGGTGCTCGAGCACGTCGGCATCAACCCGACCCGTACCGGCGTAATCGACATCCTGCGCCTGATGGGCGCTGACATCACTCTGGAAAACCAGCGTGAAGTCGGTGGCGAGCCGGTAGCCGACCTGCGCGTACGGGCAGCTAAACTCAAAGGTATCGAGATTCCCGAAGCGCTGGTGCCACTGGCTATCGACGAGTTTCCGGTGCTGTTCGTGGCGGCTGCATGTGCCGAAGGTCGCACTGTGCTGCGTGGTGCCGAAGAGCTGCGCGTGAAGGAATCGGACCGGATCCAGGTCATGGCGGACGGTCTGCTGGCGCTGGGCGTCAAGTGCGAGCCCACTCCGGACGGCCTCATCATCGACGGCGGCCAGATCGGCGGCGGCGAAGTGCACGGTCACGGCGACCACCGGATTGCCATGGCCTTCAGCGTGGCTTCACTGCGCGCCACTGCGCCGATCCGCATCCATGATTGCGCCAACGTCGCGACCTCGTTCCCGAACTTCCTCGCGCTGTGCGCGCAGGTCGGTATCCGTGTTGCACAAGAGGCTCAGTCGTGATCAGCATTGCACCGGTCATCACTATTGATGGGCCAAGCGGCTCTGGCAAAGGTACTGTCGCCGGGATTCTGGCCAAGCGCCTGGGCTGGAACCTGCTGGATTCCGGTGCACTTTATCGATTGCTGGCTTTCGCCGCGCATAACCATGGCGTCGACCTGACCAATGAGGAATTGCTCAAGAAGCTCGCCGCGCATCTGGATGTGCAGTTCATCGCAGCGACCGACGGTCAGTTGCAGCGCATTATTCTGGAAGGTGATGAAGTCAGCGATGTGATCCGTACCGAGAGTGTCGGCTCGGGTGCCTCGCAGGTCGCCGCGTTGCCTGCGGTTCGCGAGGCGTTGCTGCAGCGTCAGCGGGCTTTTCAGGAGGCGCCGGGTCTGGTGGCCGATGGTCGCGACATGGGTACGGTGGTATTTCCCGACGCGCCCTTGAAGATTTTCCTCACTGCCAGTGCCGAAGAGCGTGCGCGCCGACGTTACTTGCAGTTGAAGGGCAAAGTCGATGGTGTTAGTCTGTCGAGTCTGCTAGATGAGATACGTGCGCGCGATGAGCGTGACACCCAGCGAGCGGTAGCCCCGCTCAAACCGGCGGCTGACGCCATACAGCTGGATTCCACGGAATTATCCATCGACCAGGTGCTGGAACGCATCATGAGCGAGATCGCCATTCGCGATATCGCCGGGTGACCAAGAGGGCCGCAGGGGACCAGTCATAGTCCTGCGGAGCTTCTTTTAAATGAAACTAACCCACATCGTCTGGGATGTGGAGATGGGCGTATTCTTCGCCCTTATCAACAGGAATTAAAATGAGCGAAAGCTTTGCGGAACTCTTTGAAGAAAGCCTAAAAACCCTGAACCTTCAGGCAGGCTCCATCATCACCGGTGTTATCGTTGATATCGATTACCAAGCTCGCTGGGTAACCGTTCACGCTGGCCTGAAGTCTGAAGCACTCATCCCGCTTGAGCAGTTCTACAACGACGCTGGCGAACTGAACATCAACGTCGGTGACGAAGTTCACGTTGCTCTGGACTCGGTTGAAGACGGCTTTGGTGAAACCAAGCTGTCCCGTGAAAAAGCCAAGCGCGCTGAATGCTGGATTGTTCTGGAAGCAGCCTTCGCAGCCGAAGAAGTGGTCAAGGGCGTTATCAACGGTAAGGTTAAAGGCGGCTTCACTGTCGACGTTAACGGCATCCGTGCGTTCCTGCCAGGTTCTCTGGTTGACGTCCGTCCAGTGCGCGACACCACGCACCTGGAAGGCAAAGAGCTGGAATTCAAGGTCATCAAGCTCGACCAGAAACGCAACAACGTTGTCGTTTCCCGTCGCAGCGTCCTCGAAGCCGAGAACTCCGCCGAGCGTGAAGCTCTGCTGGAATCCCTGCAGGAAGGCCAACAAGTCAAAGGTATCGTCAAGAACCTCACCGATTACGGCGCATTCGTCGATCTGGGTGGCGTCGATGGCCTGCTGCACATTACCGACATGGCTTGGAAGCGTATCAAGCATCCTTCCGAAATCGTCAACGTTGGCGACGAGATCGATGTCAAGGTTCTGAAGTACGATCGCGAGCGCAATCGTGTTTCCCTGGGCCTCAAGCAACTGGGCGAAGATCCATGGGTTGCTATCAAAGCCCGTTACCCAGAAAGCACTCGCGTTACCGCTCGTGTAACCAACCTGACCGACTACGGCTGCTTCGCTGAGCTGGAAGAAGGCGTTGAAGGTCTGGTGCACGTTTCCGAAATGGACTGGACCAACAAGAACATCCACCCTTCGAAAGTCGTACAAGTCGGCGACGAAGTGGAAGTTATGGTTCTGGACATCGACGAAGAGCGTCGTCGTATCTCCCTCGGCATCAAGCAGTGCAAATCTAACCCATGGGAAGATTTCTCTGGCCAGTTCAACAAGGGCGATAAAATCTCCGGCACCATCAAGTCGATCACCGATTTCGGTATCTTCATTGGTCTGGACGGCGGCATCGACGGTCTGGTTCACCTGTCCGACATCTCCTGGAACGAAGTGGGCGAAGAAGCCGTACGCCGCTTCAAGAAAGGCGACGAGCTGGACACCGTTATCCTGTCGGTTGACCCAGAGCGCGAGCGCATCTCCCTGGGTATCAAGCAACTGGAAAGCGATCCGTTCTCCGAGTACGTTCAAGAGAACGACAAAGGCGCCATCGTCTACCACTCTGGGCGACCTGTTGCGTGCACAAATGGAAAAACAGAACTGAGTTCTGTTAGACCATAGAAAAAGGGCGACTTCGGTCGCCCTTTTTTGTGTCTGCGATTTGGTGGATTCAGGGTGTGTGGGGATTGCAGTGTTTCATTCATGAAACCAATGATTTGATTGGGTTGTCTGTTTCTTCAAGTAGGTCAATCGTCTATTCAAGGCTAGGCTTAGTCTGAAGTGAACGACCGCTGGGTTGCGTATCCGGCATAAGGAAGTGAATGAATAAGCTCATTGTCGTGATAGCAGTAATGACATTGGCAGGTTGTACCACCAGCGCCAAGACTCATGTGGTGCGCGGCGTCAGTGGTATAGAGGTCGATTGTTCGGGATTGGGCTCAGGATGGGAGAGGTGTCACAAGCGAGCGGCCAAGGAGTGTAAAGGGGCAGGTTATAAAGTCATCGTAAGGTCTGATGACGCCAAGGAGGAAGATATATTCCCTTTCGGTTTCAATCCCGCGGGCTATTTGACACGCACCATGCTGGTTATCTGCAGGTGAGTGTGTGGGTTCGATCAGAGTTCCGGTGCCTTGAAATCGGGCATCTCGCTGCTGGGGATGATATGTCAACGCTCGGGCTGTTCAAATTACTCGGGGCATGCTAAAACCTTTGAAGCGCTGATCTAGCTGCTTGAAAAAGAAGGGAAAAATATGACGAAGTCGGAGTTGATCGAACGAATTGTCACCCATCAAGGGCTACTCTCATCTAAAGATGTGGAGCTGGCCATCAAGACCATGCTTGAGCAAATGTCCCAATGTCTGGCCACTGGTGATCGAATCGAGATCCGTGGTTTTGGCAGCTTTTCACTGCACTATCGCGCGCCGCGCGTGGGGCGTAATCCAAAAACCGGTCAGTCCGTCAGCCTTGACGGCAAGTTCGTTCCACATTTCAAGCCAGGCAAAGAACTGCGTGATCGTGTGAACGAGGATGAGGAGGAAGGGCTTTGACGGCTGTTGCACTCCAGGGAGCCGCTGATGCGTAACTTCAAGCGCGTACTCCTCGCTGTATTTGTCCTGTTGCTTGTTCTGGCGATCCTGGCGTTCGTTCTTGAGAATCAGCAGGCCATGTCACTGCTGTTCCTGGGGTGGGCGAGCCCGCAGTTGCCAGTGTCGTTGATCATGGTGATTACGTTGCTGATCGGTATGGTGATAGGGCCGGTTCTCGGCTGGTTTCTGGGGCGTACGTCCAGAGCCTCACGCAAGCGCCTTGTCTGATTGCGACAAACCCATGGTGAGCATCGGATTTGCATCACAGCTTGTCTATATCCATTAGTAAAACCTTCATTTAGCTGTAAAATGCTGCGCTTATCCGATAGTGGCATATTCCCACATCGGTTCAGACTGACTCTGTCAGAAGCCTCAGCGAATTTGATGGCTTTTGCATTCATGGATTCGACAGTGCTCGGTTGGCGGCCCTGTCAGCAACTCAAGGGTATGGTTTCGCGTGAAAATTCTAGTTACCGGCGGCGCCGGGTTTATTGGCTCGGCGGTCATCCGTCATATCATCTCCAACACCACTGACGCTGTCGTTAACGTCGATAAGCTGACTTATGCCGGCAATCTTGAGTCCTTGGCCGAAGTCAGCGAAGACCCGCGCTATGCGTTCGAGCGCGTCGATATCTGTGACCGCGATCAAATTGACCGTGTCCTGCGTGAACACCAACCGGATGCCATCATGCACCTGGCCGCAGAGTCCCACGTTGATCGCTCGATCTCCGGCCCGTCCGAATTCATCCAGACCAACATTATTGGCACTTACACCCTGCTTGAAGCTGCGCGCCACTACTGGGCGGCGCTGGATGACGCGCGTAAAGCCAGCTTCCGCTTCCACCACATTTCGACTGACGAAGTTTACGGAGACCTTGAAGGTCCGGAAGACCTCTTCACCGAAACAACGCCATATCAGCCAAGTTCGCCTTACTCCGCGAGCAAGGCCAGTTCCGATCACCTGGTTCGCGCCTGGAGCCGTACTTATGGCTTGCCGACCCTGGTCACCAACTGCTCGAACAACTACGGTCCTTGCCACTTCCCTGAGAAGTTGATCCCGCTGATCATTCTCAACGCGCTGGAAGGCAAGCCGCTGCCGGTCTACGGCAAAGGCAATCAGGTCCGTGACTGGCTCTACGTCGAAGACCACGCCCGCGCACTCTACAAAGTCGTGACCGAAGGTGTTATCGGCGAGACCTACAACATCGGCGGCCATAACGAGAAACAAAACATCGAAGTGGTGCATACCCTTTGTGCACTGCTCGACGAGCTGCGTCCAGACTCCGCTCATCGTCCACACGCCAGCCTGATCACCTACGTTCAGGATCGCCCGGGCCACGACCAGCGTTACGCGATCGACGCCAGCAAGATCCAGCGTGAGCTGGGTTGGACGCCGGAAGAGACTTTTGAAACCGGCATCCGCAAAACCGTCGAGTGGTATCTGAACAACGCTGAGTGGGTCGCTCACGTGAAGAGCGGCAGCTACCAGCAATGGATCGACCAGAACTACACGGACCGTTCGGACAAGGCATGAAAATCCTCCTGTTGGGAAAAAACGGTCAAGTGGGCTGGGAGCTGCAACGCTCCCTGGCGCCTCTTGGTGAACTGATCGCATTGGATCGTCACCCGGTTGATGGTTTGAGCGGTGACCTGTCTGATCTCGATGCGTTGCGCACGACGATTCGTCAGGTCAAACCAGACGTCATCGTCAACGCAGCGGCCTACACGGCGGTCGATAAAGCTGAGTCCGAGACAGAGTTGGCCGACCGCGTGAACGGTCAGGCGAGTCAGGTCATGGCTGAAGAGGCGGCATCTCTAGGGGCGTGGCTGATTCACTACTCGACCGATTACGTGTTCAGCGGTGAAGGCCTGACGCCATGGCAAGAGACAGATGCTGTCGCGCCGGTGAATCACTACGGTGCCAGCAAACTTGCCGGCGAGCAGGCGATTATCGCCTCCGGCTGCAAGCACCTGATCTTCCGCACCAGTTGGGTCTATGGCGCACGCGGCAACAACTTCGCCAAGACTATGTTGCGCCTGGCCAAGGATCGCGAAACCCTGAGCGTCATCGCCGACCAGATCGGCGCCCCTACCGGCGCAGACCTGATCGCCGACGTGACGGCGCTGGCTATTCAGCAAGTCTTGCAGCGTCCTGAGCTGGCGGGCCTGTATCATCTGGCGGCCGCTGGCGAAGTGTCCTGGCACGGCTATGCCAGCCATGTGATTGGTTTTGCCAAGGCCAACGGTGAAGAGCTTGCTGTCACGGCAATCAATCCGATCGACACGACCGCTTATCCAACACCGGCACGCCGCCCTCTGAATTCCCGGTTGAACACTCAGAAGCTGCGCGAAAATTTTTCTCTACACTTGCCGGATTGGCAAAGTGGTGTCACCCGAATGCTTATGGAAGTCCTGAATAAATGACCACGACAAATCGTAAAGGCATCATCCTCGCTGGCGGCTCGGGCACTCGTCTGCACCCGCTGACCCTCGGCGTATCCAAGCAAATGCTGCCAATCTACGACAAGCCGATGATCTTCTATCCGCTGTCGGTGCTGATGCTCGCCGGTATGCGCGAAGTCCTGATTATCTCCACGCCTGAAGACCTGCCATGTTTCCAGAAGTTGTTGGGTGACGGCAGCCTGTACGGCATCAAGCTGACTTATGCCGAGCAACCTAGCCCGGATGGTCTGGCTCAGGCTTTCATCATCGGCGAAGAATTCATTGGCAAGGATCCTTGCTGCCTGATCCTGGGCGACAACATCTTTTACGGTCAACACTTCTCGGACAACCTGCGTTCGGCTAGCACTCAAGAACGCGGCGCGACTGTATTCGGCTATCA
>NZ_JBFTMK010000456.1:0-6973 GCF_056396965.1 Pseudomonas sp. 05N434 | reverse complement strand
CATAAAAACCGCCGGCATTGGTCAGGTGCCGGGACATGGTGGTGTAACCCACCGAGAACGCGAGCAGCACCAGCAACGCCAGGATCAGCAAAGCCGGCGTGCCGGCCCCGTTACCCARCATGATGCCAATCGGGAAGCCACCGGCGATSACACTTAACGGGCTCGCCGCCGACACCACGAAGAAGATGATGAAACCAACACCCAGGGCACCACGCTTCAACTCCGTCGAACTGTTGATCGGGATAGATACGCTCATGTTCTTGACCTTATTGTATGAGGCAGTCGCTGTAGGATCGGTGCAGCAAGCCGTTCACCGTCACCGATAGAGCTTGTCGCTTTTATCGCACGCTGGATTCGATCCTATGCCTCACCGTGAACGCCCCGGTATCCCAAATCGGTAACCTGTTACGCCATCACCTGAACAGCGCCATCCGCCTGCCTGACCTCACTGCGAAGCGAGACGCGCCGTCAGTTCTGACGCCGCGCCGGTCACCAGGTCGCACAGATAGCCTTGCTGAAACGCACCGAACCGCTCACTGCGCCCCACCAGGGTCATGCTCCCTAGGACGCGCTGCTTTTCGTCGAAGATCGGCGCCGCGACGCCACTGCGTCCTGGGTGCAGCTCGCTTTCGCTGATGCAGTAGCCCTGCTTGCGGATGGCGAGCAGGCTCTTGATGAACGGCTTCCACTCCAGCCCCAGATGCTGCAATTCGGATGGGTTCACGTGCGCGTCGTAAACACGTCGGATTTGGCGCGGTAGCAGATAAGCCAGTACGACCCGGGAGGTCGCGCTGTGGAAAAGATCGATCGACCGCCCCCTGCCGCTACCGACCGGTCCAGCATCGGAGCCACGATGGATCAGCACGTTGACCACGGAGTCGCCATGCCACTCGCTGACCAGCGCGTCCAGGCCGGTGTCGACGACCAGGTTGTCGACCAGATCCCGGCTGCATGCCAACAACGGATCGTAGTTCGTCATCAGATGCTCCAGCGTGACGATTCGCGGGCCGAGCGCATAACCGCGCGGCAATCGCTTCAAAAAGCCCGCGTCGCCCAGTTCGCGCAGATAACGATAGGCGGTGGCGGACGTGTAGCCGAGCTCCCGGCAAATGATGTCCACATCGATGACCGGTTGTTCCGGGCGAAACAGGTCGAAGACCATGAGCAGACGGCGCAGGCTATTCATCTTTCTCTACATCCTTGTGAAGCCAACGGTCACCCCACACTGCTTTCAGCGGGCGGGTGTTCAGGCATGAGCGCAACCGGTGATGGCAGCGCGGGGGGTATGGGACGGCAACTCTGCGAACAGCTCCTGGTACTCCGCCGCAAAATGGCTGAGGTGAAAGAAGCCCCATTGGGCAGCGGCATCGCCGATCGAGAGATGCGACGCGCGGGTGGACATCAAGGTCCGGCGTACACCGTTGAGCCTCACAGAGCGCAAGTAATTCAGCGGCGTCGTCTCGGCAACCGAGCGAAAGCTGTTCTGCACGGTACGCCGACTGACCTGGAGTCGCTGGCACAACTCGATCACGCTGGGCACGTCGATCATCTCCGCGGTCGCCAGACGGTGGCATTTCTCGACAATGAAGCTGCGCGTGGAGCTTGCGGAGCGTTGTTGCTTGTCGCAAGCCGGGTCGGTCATGAGTTGCAGCAACTCGCCGAGCATCGCCTGTTCCAGCGCCAGCTCCCGCTCCCGATCTCGCGTGCTGTCGAGTTCTTCGTACACCAGGGCCTGGGAGAACATCGCCAGCAATCGGCGACGAGCGTCTGCAAAGCGCGGCGTGGAAACCCTGATCACCGGCTGACGCAGCAACAGGCTGACCTCCTTCGCCGAAGCCGTTTGCGCCAACGCCTGCTCGAACAATTCACGTTCGAAGGTGATGGACAGCAGCTCCATGCCCATCGGCATATGGAACATGAACTCCTCGCCACCGTGAAGAAAGAACAGGCTGCTATCGTCCGCCTCCCGTCCCTGCATCCGAATCGAACCCGGGGTGGTGATCGGCACGGCAAAGCACATCTTGCCTCGGGGAGCCACGCCGTGCTGCACGACACGCTGGTTGATCTGCTCGAGAAAGACGTGGACACCCGCCGTCGACAACTGCATCAGCGAACTCTCAGTCGAGCCTGCCGTTAGCTGACTGTAGTCCTGGTTCCACTCCTGGACGGTGGCCGCATGGACATGGACGTCTCTGAAATGGCTGATAGTCTGATTTTTCATGATGTCGAAAGCCTCTGCCAATATTCTTGTTTTTAGATCGCCTTCCTATGCGATATTCGCACATAGTGAGAATTTTGCACAATTCTTTATGAGATTTTAAATTCACTGGACAGTGCGCTCAGGGCGGTCCACTCATATGCCAATTCGGGCTACCGGCCATACACACACCACGGAGATGATCAGCACACTTAAATCGACATCCAGAGTGAACGTCATGAGTGAAGCCAAACTTGAATCCCTCCATTTCGCGGATGCCCCGCGAATTACCTCCAGCACACTTCCCGGCCCCAAAACCAGCGAGGCCCTGGCGTTGTCGGCGCGTACCGAGTCGATGGCGCGCGGCGGCGGACGCATGCCTGTGGCCATGGACCGCGCCTTCGGCGCGACCTTCAAAGACCCGGATGGCAACACCTACATCGATTTGTCCGCCGGCGTGGGCGTCAGCAGCGTAGGCCGCTGCCATCCGAAGGTGGTGCAGGCGATCCGCGAACAGTCCGAAGTGCTGATGCATGCCCTGGAGGTCAACAGCACCCGGCGCACCGAGCTGGCGGCCAAGCTCTCCGAGATCGCGCCCGACGGCTTGCGTGGCGACTGCATCACCTTCTTCACGCAAAGCGGCAGCGATGCGCTTGAAGCAGCCATCAAGTTCGCCAAACGCATCACCGGGAGGCACCAGATCATCGCCTTTCATGGAGGCTACCACGGCGTGTGGAACGCCTCGGGTTCCCTGACGACAGGTACGGCATACCGCAAGGGTTACGGAGCCCAAATGGGCGGGGTGATTCACGCCCCCTACCCTTACGCCTACCGTTTCCCTTTCGACACCACTCACAAAAGCGCCGAGCAGATCGCCGGCGAATATGTGGACTACCTGTTGAACACCCCCTACACCGCCGCCGATGACGTGGCTGCCGTGATTGTGGAACCGGTGCAGGGCGAAGGCGGCTACGTGCCTCCTTCACCAGAATTCCTGCAGCTTTTGCGCAAAGCATGCGACCGTAGCGGCACGCTGCTGATCGTCGATGAAGTGCAATCCGGCGCAGGGCGCACCGGCAAGATGTGGGCGGTCGAGCACTCGGGCGTGAAGCCGGACATGCTCACGTTCGGCAAAGGCATCGGCAGCGACCTGCCAATGGCGGGCCTGATCATGCGTTCGGACCTGGCGGCGGCGATTCCTGACGGATCGATGCCCAACACCTTTGCCGCCAACTCGTTGTCTGCGGCGGTTGCGCTGACCAACATCAGCATCCTGCAGGACCCGGAGCTCGATCTGCTCAACCGTGCGCACACCCTGGGGTTGGAGGCGCAGGAACGTATCCGTGGCTTCAACAGCCCGTTCGTCGCTGAAGTCCGCGGCCGCGGCCTGATGATCGGTATCGAACTGGTTGAAGACCCAGCCACCAAGGCTCCCCTGGCGCCCGAAAAAATCGGCCAGCTCATGGGCTACCTGCTGAACCACGGCGTGCTGATGATTCCCTGTGGTCGCTACAGCAACGTGATGCGACGCCAACGCCATCGGTCGCTCACCCATCGAACCGCGCCGGATGGACTTGCCCAACGCGATCGCCAACCTGCGTGCCGCTGCTGGCTGGGCCAACCAGCTGGAAGGGCGCACCATTCCCACCGGTGGCTACTTCGGCACCAAGACTCTTTCGTACACGGTACGCGAGCCCGTGGGTGTGGTCGGCGCCATCGTTCCCTGGAATTCGCCGTTGATGATCACCGTCTGGAAGCTCGCCGCGTTGCTGGCGGCAGGCTGCACCGTGGTCATCAAACCTTCGGAAGAGACGCCGCAGTCTGCCCTGCACCTGGCGGTGCTGGCTCAGGAAGCGGGCTTCCCTGACGGTGTGATCAACGTGGTCACCGGCTACGGCAATGAGGTGGGTCGCGCCTTGTGCGAACACCCGCTCGTTGCCAAGATCAGCTTCACCGGCAGCCCCGAGGCCGGACGCGAAATCCAGCGCACCGCCGGTGTGCTGTTCAAGCGCGTGGCATTGGAACTGGGCGGCAAAAGCCCCCAGATTGTCTTCGACGATGCCTCTTTCGAAGACGCGCTGCGCGGGTGTGCGCTCGGCCTGTTCGCCAACCAGGGCCAGGTCTGTGCGGCCGGCTCGCGCATCCTGGTGCACCGCAGCATCGCAGATCGCTTCGGCGCAGCGCTGGCCGATGCCGCAGAGGCAGTCAACGTGGGCGACCCTCGCCAGCCCGGTGTACAGATGGGACCGGTGGCCAAGAAAGCGCAATTCGATCGCGTTAACCGATACATCCAACTGGGAATAGACCAAGGCGCCTCGCTGCTGGCCGGTGGTGTATCGACGCCTGAACAGGGCTGGTTTGTCCGGCCGACGATCTTCACCAACGCGAACAACGCCATGGCGATCGCCCAAGACGAAATCTTCGGGCCCGTCGGCACGCTGATCAGTTTCGACAGCGAAGAGGAAGCTATCGCACTGGCCAATGACTCCTCCTACGGCCTGGCGGCCACGGTCTGGACGACCGACCTGGTGCGAGCRCACCGCGTAGCCGCTGCGGTGAAGGCCGGTGCCGTGGGTATCAACTGCTGGAGTCCGCTGGACGCCAACCTGCCCTGGGGTGGCGTAAAGACCAGCGGTATCGGCCGTGAAGGCGGGTTTGCCGGCGCGGTGGCCTACACCGAGGAGAAAGTCATCACCGTGCTGCTACCTTCCTGAGCACGATCCCTGTCCTGACCGAATAACCCTCCGGCCCCTGTGCCGCGAGGGTTAGCGTTCAAAAGTGCATCCCTGATGCCGTTGATAATCAATGGAGAGACTGCGATGAACCCGATAGATCAACAAACAACCGATCGGTATCCGACGTCCCTGCGAATGTTGCACTGGGTGCGTGCCGCACTCATCGCAGGCCTCCTCTGGGCAGGCTGGCATATGACCGGTCTGAATGACGAAGTGGCGAGCAAGTACGAGCTCTATTACCCGTGGCACAAATCCTTTGGGCTGTTGGTGTTTCTGGTTGTCCTGACCCACATCGCCCTGCGCTTTCGGACCCCCGTGCTTCCGCAGCCGCTGGAAACGCTGGCAAGTTATGAAAGGTTCCTGTCAAGGCTTACGCAGCGTGTCATGTATGCGCTCGTCGTGATCGTGCCGTTGATGGGCTACTCAATGTCGAGCACTTACACGATGAGCGACGGGGTGTTCTTTTTTGGGGTCAACCTGCCGGAGCTCCTTCCGAAAAATGACAATTGGTTCGTCGTCTTCCAATGGCTGCACAAAGTGCTCGCCTACACCCTGCTCGGACTGATCCTGTTGCATGTCGTAGGCGCCCTCAAACACCGGTTTTACGACCGGGACCCTCGAAACGACGTCCTGCGCCGCATGCTGTAACTTGATGAGGCGTGGGCGCAAGATGTCCACGCCTTCGTGGCTCTGACCTGAGGGGGCCCGGTACAGTCACTTGCGTACGGTCTTGAAGTTTTCAGTTCTGTTGTGCTTACCTGCTATCAGTTTGGCCCAGGTCTGACGAGGTGAGCCCGCCATGCTGAAATCACTCGCAGTTATCGCCGTTGGTGCGTCACTTGGTGCCTGGTTGCGCTGGCTCCTGGGCATGAAGCTGAACGCCCTGTTCCCCACGATTCCCCCGGGCACGGTGGTCGCGAACATGGTCGGGGGCTACATCATTGGCCTGGCTATCGCGTTTTTGGCCGCCTCACCCACCTTGAGTCCTGAGTGGCGCCTGCTGATCATCACGGGTTTCTGCGGTGGGCTTACCACCTTTTCTACGTTTTCCGCCGAAACAGTTGCCCTGATCCAGGAAGGCAGACTGCTCTGGGCGCTCGGCTCAATTTCATTGCACGTCGTAGGCTCGTTGGTGATGACCGCTGCCGGGCTTTTGTCCTATCAAATCATTGGCATGCGATGAGGAGATGAAAATGAAAGGTYTTCTGGTGATTTTCTTCACTCAACAGAACCGCCGTTATCAGGGAAAGATGCTTGGCGAATGGATCGTCGATGTGGCCAAGGAGATGGGGCTGCGTGGTGCGACTCTCTCTACGGCTATCGAGGGTTTTGGACACACCGGTCGACTGCACTCTTCGCATTTTTTTGAACTCGCGGATCAGCCTACGGAGATTCGCATGGCTATCACCGAGGACGAATCCGAAAGGTTGCTCAAGAGGCTGGAGGCTGAGGAAATCTCTGTGTTCTACATAAAGACCCCAATCGAGATGGGCTTCGTCGGCAAAAAAACCACCTAGCCTGGCCCCTCCTCGATCGTCTGTTGCCTGGCGACCTCCCATCGGGAATGCGCCACCGCGGGTGGCGCCCCCGATCAAGATACCGGCAACAAACCTTCGTCGTTACGGCGTGAGCGGCGACTCAGAACGTCATCCAGACGATGAACTGGAAGTAAGTGTTCGTTGATGCGCTCCCGCTCTGCAGACCACCGTCCCCGAGCCACTTTTCGGGCTTGTAGAAGCCGACCAGAGGCGAGAGTGTGACGTTATCCGTCACCATCCAATCCAGAAAAAGGTCGACCTCACGTGCAGCGAAGTCCTGCTCATGCGTACGGGAGAGCTGGTGGTAGTTGAAGGCCATTGCGTTAAGGGTCAATTTATCGGTCGGCTTGACTGAGAGGAGCACGTCGTTGATCGCCATGTTCGAGGTCACTGAACCTGCGTAATTGGCGGCGACTTCACCCTGGTATCGCTTGCGAAAACCTCCCTGGAACAGAAAGTCGTAACCGCTTGCGAAAACCTCCCTGGAACAGAAAGTCGTAACC
>NZ_JBFTMK010000455.1:0-4163 GCF_056396965.1 Pseudomonas sp. 05N434 | reverse complement strand
GTGCTAGATGGCGGAAATTTAGAAGATTCACTTTTAGCGCTGGGGTTATTTTCTGACCACCATATGGAACGCTTATTGATTTTCGCGAAGAAAGGACAGCTCTCAAAGCAGGAACTCAGTGACACCTTAACCATGCTTCCACTTTCATTGAGTGATAATCCAGCGGGCCAATTGGATTATCTAAAAGCAAGAAGAAATCGAGTGATGCGTGTAACGATAAAAAATCTATCTGAGCAGAAGGCTCTAGCACTTAGCACTATCGATAATTTTGAGTCCGAGATCAGGTCAAAAAACCCGCAACTCATTGAAAATCCTCAGCATTAGATTAGTGCTTTCATCACCCCCAAGCTCTACATCAAACTGGGCCGAGCCTCAATGTAACCGCCTTGAAGGTTCGCCAAGCCAGAAAGACTACTGTAAAAGAATTCTCGTCAGCAGCCAAGGCAGTGAGACGATCCTCTCTTCGAGTGGATCGAGGATCAATCCCCTTTCGCATTTTCAGTCAAAGGCATATGTACATCTCCTCGTCTCGATCGATTGAGGAAAGATGTACGGGTTCCAGCAATGCGTCATCTATCTGAAAACCGGCATGCCCTGGGATCGGATTTCGACGTACGTTTTAATGTACAAAAAAGCGTGGCTGGGGTTGGTTCTCAGTAGAAATCACTGGAACGAAAAAAGAGGCAAAAGCCTCTTTTTTCAATGCTGACAACAAAATAACGCGCAAAAAAAACGCCACTCAATGAGTGGCGTTTTTCTGTATTTGGAGCGGGAAACGAGACTCGAACTCGCGACCCCGACCTTGGCAAGGTCGTGCTCTACCAACTGAGCTATTCCCGCGTCTTGGTGAGGCGCATTCTATAGAATCCAGATGCCCCGTCAACCCCTTGATTCAAAAAAGTTTTATTTCTTTTCCACATCCGTCTTCAGATGCGGCCAGGCGGCCCGCAAGTACTGGACCATGGACCACAAGGTCAGGCCAGCGGACACCATCAGCAAAGCGTAGCCCATCAGGACCCAGAAGCTGAAGTCCGACGGATTGGCCAGCAGGATCACCAGCGCCAGCATTTGCGCGGCGGTTTTCCATTTGCCCAGGTTCGATACCGCCACATGGGCACGGGCACCGAGTTCGGCCATCCACTCGCGCAGTGCCGATACGACGATCTCGCGACCGATGATGACGGCGGCCGGCAGTGTGAGCCACAGGTTGCCGTGTTCTTGCACCAGCAGCACCAGCGCAACGGCGACCATCAGCTTGTCCGCAACAGGATCGAGGAAAGCCCCGAACGGTGTGCTTTGTTCCAGACGTCGGGCCAGATACCCGTCCAGCCAGTCGGTCGCGGCGGCAAAGGCAAAAACCGAAGCCGACGCCAGATAGCTCCAGTGGTAAGGCAAGTAAAACAGCAAAATGAAGATCGGGATGAGCAGGACGCGTAGAACGGTAATCAGATTAGGGATATTCATCGACACAACTGGCTACGAGGTGAGTTGGGCATTCTACTCGCTGTGCAGATTTGCATAAATCAACTCTGCGAGCTTTTTACTGATCCCGGGTGCTTTGGCGATCTCTTCGATGCTGGCACGAGACAGCTCCTGCAATCCACCAAAATGTTTCAACAAATCYCGTCGACGTGTCGGTCCGACACCGGCAACCCCCTCAAGCGTCGAGGTGCGGCGGGTTTTACCGCGCCGTGCACGGTGCCCGGTGATGGCAAAACGGTGAGCTTCGTCGCGGATCTGCTGGATCAAATGCAGCGCGGGGGAATCACCGCGCAAGGTGAATTCATGGGCCGCATCGTTGAGGTACAAGGTTTCGAAACCGGCCTTGCGCGTCGCCCCCTTGGCCACGCCCAGCAGAATCAGGTCGGGCACGGCCAGCTCATTGAGCACGTCACGGGCCATCGACAGCTGACCTTTACCACCGTCGACCAGCAGAATGTCCGGCAGTTTGCCCTCCCCGTCCTTCAACTTGCTGAAGCGTCGGGTCAGGGCCTGGTGCATCGCGGCATAGTCGTCGCCTGGCGTGACGCCTTCGATGTTGTAGCGGCGGTAGTCGGACTTGATCGGGCCTTCCGGGCCGAACACCACGCACGACGCCACGGTGGCCTCGCCACTGGAATGACTGATGTCGTAGCACTCGAGACGTTGCGGCGGCTCGTCCAGGCTCAGCACTTCGGCCAGGGCATCGAAACGTGCCGCGACGTGTTGCCGGTTCGCCAGACGTGCGCCCAGCGCCTGTTCGGCATTGGTGACCGCCAATTGCTGCCAGCGCGCGCGGGTGCCCCGTACACGATGACTGATGGTCAGTTCACGACCGCGCAGCTCTTCAATGGCCGCAATCAGGGTCGGAAAGTCTTCGTGAACCACGTTGACGATCAGCTCGCTCGGCAAGTCGCGTTCGGGACTGCTGATGAAGTACTGGCCGAGAAACGCCGCCATGACTTCGGAAACGTCTTCTTCAATACCCACCTGCGGGAAGAAGTTCTTGCTCCCCAACACCCGACCGCCGCGTACGCTGATCAAGTGCACACAGGCGCCACCCGGATTGACGAACGCTGCGATCACATCGACATCGCCCGTCCCGCCTTCCATGCTCTGCTGGTCCTGGACCCGCCGCAGCAATGAGATCTGGTCGCGCAATTCGGCGGCCCGTTCGAACTCCAGATTGACCGCCGCTTCCTCCATGGCCGCGGACAACTCGTCCGCCAACGCGTTGCTGCGCCCTTCAAGAAACATCACCGAGTGGCGAACATCTTCGGCATACACTTCGGGCTCGACCAGGCCGACACACGGCGCCTTGCAGCGCTTGATCTGGTATTGCAGGCAAGGTCGCGTGCGGTTCTTGTAATAGCTGTCTTCGCACTGACGTACAAAAAAAGCCTTTTGCAGCAGGCTCAGGCTTTCGCGGATCGCTCCTGCGCTGGGGTAAGGGCCGAAATACTTGCCCTTGGCCTTTTTCGCTCCGCGATGGATGCTCAAACGCGGGAACTGGCCATCCGAGAGAAAGACATAAGGGTAGGACTTATCGTCGCGCAGCAGGATGTTGTACGGCGGGCGCCATTCCTTGATCAGCGTCTGCTCGAGTAGCAAGGCCTCTGTTTCGTTGGCCGTGATGGTGGTTTCGACCTGGGCGATACGGCCTACCAGCGCGGCGGTCTTGGGGGCCAGACCGGTTTTGCGGAAGTAACTCGCCAAACGTTTCTTGAGATTCTTGGCTTTGCCGACATAAAGCAGACGGGCATCGCTGTCGAACATGCGATAGACACCCGGCCGCCCACTGACCGTCGACAGAAAAGCACTTGGATCGAAGGTTTCAGTCATTTTCAGAGGCTGGCATCAACCATGCCGTGACGAACCGCCAACAGCGTCAACTCGACATCGCTGCTGATCGAAAGCTTTTCGAAAATACGGTAACGGTAGGTATTCACTGTTTTTGGCGACAGGCACAGTTTGTCGGAGATGATCTGCACCTTCTGACAGCCGACAATCATCAACGCAATCTGGATTTCCCGCTCAGACAAGGCGTCGAACGGCGAATCGTTGGTTGGCTGGAACGATTTGATCGCCAGTTGCTGGGCAATTTGCGGGCTGATATAGCGCTGCCCGGCAAACACCAGGCGAATGGCCTGGACCATTTCCGGCAGTCCGGCGCCCTTGGTCAGGTAGCCCGCGGCACCTGCCTGTAACAGGCGGGTAGGAAACGGATCTTCTTCGCACACGGTGACCGCGACGACTTTGATGTCGGGATGACTGCGCAATAATTTGCGCGTGGCTTCAAGACCGCCGATCCCGGGCATCTTGACGTCCATCAGCACCACATCGGGTTTCAACTCACGCGCTTTGAGCAGGGATTCCTCTCCCGACTCGGCCTGACCGACTACTTGCAGGCCATCGATGTCAGCCAGCATTCGTGTAATGCCTGTACGAACGAGATCATGGTCATCGACTACTAGCACCCTAATCAAGCAGACACCTCGCGATTTGGTCTTATTGGGTTGCCGGACACCTTAGCAAAAAGCGACTGGCAGACCTAGCGGAAAGCAGCATATAAAAAGTGTCAATTCTTCTGGCGAGGCTTGCTGGCAGTGTGTTTCAGCGATGCAGTCCATTGATATCACGCTGCTGGCAGTGTGTTTCAGCGATGCAGTCCATTGATATCACGC
>NZ_JBFTMK010000454.1:0-4174 GCF_056396965.1 Pseudomonas sp. 05N434 | reverse complement strand
GTTCTCGACATCCTCGGTGGCGCGCAGCACGGACTGACGGTAAGCGGCCAGGGTTTCGGCTTCCTGTCCCTTGGCTTGGTCGATTTGGGCGTTTATGCGACCGAAGTCGAAGAGTCTCCAGCGCAGTCCCAATACGCCCGCCGACTGGCTGGCGCCGCTGGTGAAAAGATTGCCTGCGGATACAGCCGTGGCACTACCCAGCAATGCGCTGAGGGAGAATTTCGGGTAGTACTCAGCAATCGCCTCCCCRATGCGTGCGTTTGAAGCCGCAAGACGGCGCTCAGCCACAATGAGGTCTGGCCTGCGGCGCAGCAAATCGGCCGGCGTTCCCATCGTCTTTAACTGCGGCGCTACAGGAATGCTCCCCGCGCTTGCCAGTTGTGTGCGGTGAGTGCCTGGCGGCGTGCCGAGCATGACATCCAGCGCATTCATGGCAGCATCCAGACCGGTCTGCAGGACCGGCACTGTCGCCTGGACCTGCGATAGCGCCCCCTCGGCCTGGCGAACCTGATAGTTGGCGGCGAGCCCCTTGCTGTAGAGCAATTGGACTTTCTCTAGTAGCTCCTGCTGTGTTTTGACTTGTCGGTTCGCAATGTCCAACCGGGTCTGCAGTCCGCGGATAGTGATGTAGATATCGGCGGTCTGCGCGGCGACGGCCAATCGTGTGGCAGCGACGCCCGCCTGGGAAGCCTGGTACTCGGCCAGAGCAGCCTCGCGTCCGCGGCGCAATCCGCCAAAGACATCTACCTCCCAGCTGGCATCGAGGTTGGCCTCGTAGGAACTTCCGTACCGATCATAGCCAGGCGTTGAGTTCAACACCTGGCCGAGCGGCGTCTCGATTGACTGGTAGGAGCGCGCGGCCTGTCCGCTGATGTTCCCCGAGGGCAGTAAAGCGGCATTTGCGGCGCCCAGTCCGGCCCGCGCCTGCGTGACTCGCGCCGACGCCTGCGCCAGATCCAGGTTCTGCTCAAGTGCCTTGGAGACGAAGTCGGCTAACAGCGGATCACCAAAGCCTTCCCACCAGGCGACAAGACTGGCCGGCGTCGCCCCAGGCCTCTGTTCGACAGAAGACTGCCCCAAGTAATGGTCCGACAGTGGGGCGTCCGGACGGTGATAGTCCGGACCGACCGCGCAACCTGTCATCAAGCTGGCACTCACCAAGAGAGCAATGGGGCGGAGGGGAGGCATTGAGGTACCTTCAATTGAGGATGTTTGTGACTATATTACGTTATGGTCACTATCTGTCAATCGACGCTCTTTGGGCTGAGCTCGAGGTTGGCCAGCAGTATTCGGCAATACTAGTGCTGAGATCATGGGGTTCGGTACTTCATGATTCGTGACCATTGACAGATATGGTCACTAGACTGAGAATGAGGCGCCTGTCCTATTTTTTCAGTAAGGGAACCTATGCGCCGGCTTCGACCTGTCCCCATTGCCGCTTGCTTGTTGCCTCTCGTCCTGACGGCGTGTGGCGACTCATCCACCGTTGAAGATCCACGTACGCATGCCCCTCTGGTGAGGTCCTCTGCGGTTCAGGGTTCGTCCGACGTCTCACGTTCTTTCACGGGCGTCGTGGCTGCCCGCGTCCAGGGCGATCTGGGTTTTCGGGTATCAGGCAAGGTGCTTGAGCGTCTGGTTGACACCGGTCAGACCGTTAAGCGCGGTCAGCCACTCATGCGTCTCGACCCAATCGACCTGGGGTTGCAGGCGCGAGCACAGCAAGAGTCAGTCATCGCCGCTCGGGCCCGAGCCAAGCAGACTGYAGATGACGAAGCGCGATATCGCGACCTGGTCGCCGCAGGCGCTATTTCCGCATCGGCTTACGACCAGATCAAAGCCGCAGCGGATACCGCAAAGGCGCAGCTCAGCGCCGCTGAAGCGCAGGCTGATGTAGCCCGCAATGCTTCTGGTTATRCGGTGCTGTTTGCGGATTCCGACGGCGTAGTGGTGGAGACGCTCGCCGAGCCCGGACAAGTCGTCAGCCCGGGACAGCCCGTGGTTCGACTGGCGCGGGCGGGGCAACGTGAAGCCATCGTGCATCTGCCCGAGACGCTACGCCCCGCAGCAGGATCCACCGCGCAGGCGACGCTTTATGGCAATACCACGGGTGCTGTTACAGCGAAGCTGAGGCTGCTTTCTGACTCGGCCGATCGAATGACACGCACCTTCGAGGCGCGGTATGTGCTTGAGGGCGCGCTGGCCAATGCACCGCTAGGTTCGACCGTCACGCTTCGGATCGCTGAAAGCACCACGCAAGGGCAGGGGCTGCAAGTACCGATCGCTGCCGTTTATGACCCAGGCCAAGGCACTGGCGTGTGGGTCATTGCCGGTACACCTGCGAAGGTGGCCTGGCGACCTGTTCAAATCTTGGGCTTGAGCGACGACGCAGCGCGAGTCGCAGGCGATCTCAAGGTCGGCGAGCAGATTGTAGCGTTAGGCGCGCATCTGCTGCGCGATGGTGAGGAGGTGAGGCTGGCTCAACCGGATGGCGTCAAGGTCGCAGGGAGTCATCCATGAGCGAGGGGCGCTTCAATCTCTCTGCGATCGCCGTTCGCGAGCGCTCCATCACGGTGTTTCTGATCTTCCTGATCGCCGTTGCGGGCATCCTGTCGTTCTTCCAGCTGGGGCGTGCGGAAGATCCTCCGTTTACGGTCAAGCAGTTGACGGTCATTACCGCGTGGCCGGGCGCCACGGCGCAGGAGATGCAGGATCAGGTAGCAGAGCCACTTGAAAAGCGCCTGCAAGAACTGAAATGGTACGACCGCACGGAAACCTACACCCGTCCTGGCCTCGCCTTCACCATGGTGTCACTGCGCGATAGCACGCCGCCCGCGCAAGTGCAGGAGGAGTTCTATCAGGCGCGTAAAAAGCTCGACGATGAGGCCAGGAAGCTGCCGGCGGGTGTCATTGGGCCAATGGTCAACGACGAGTTTTCGGACGTGACATTTGCACTGTTCGCCCTGAAAGCCAAAGGCGAACCGCAGCGACTGTTGGTGCGTGATGCAGAGTCGTTGCGCCAACAACTGTTGCATGTGCCGGGCGTGAAGAAGGTCAACATCATTGGGGAGCAACCCGAGCGCATCTTTGTTTCCTTTTCCCATGATCGGCTGRCCACCTTGGGCGTATCGCCTCAGGACATCTTTGCCGCGCTGAATAATCAGAACGTGCTCACGCCTGCCGGCTCGATCGAAAGCGACGGGCCGCAGGTTTTTCTTCGGCTGGATGGCGCCTTCGATAAGGTGCAGAAGATTCGTGACACACCCATTGCGGTTCAGGGGCGGACGCTGAAGCTCTCGGACGTGGCGACGATCGAACGTGGTTATGAAGATCCGGCAACCTTTCTCGTGCGTAATAACGGTGAAGAGGCCTTGTTGCTGGGGATCGTGATGCGTGAGGGTTGGAACGGTCTTGACCTGGGCAAGGCGCTGGACGCGGAGACGGTCAAGATCAATGAAGGCATGCCGTTGGGCATGACGCTCTCCAAGGTCACCGATCAATCTGTAAATATCAGTTCGGCCGTCGGCGAGTTCATGGTCAAGTTTTTCGTCGCGCTGCTTGTGGTGATGCTCGTCTGCTTTCTCAGCATGGGCTGGCGTGTAGGCGTTGTGGTCGCTGCGGCTGTGCCGTTGACGTTGGCGGTGGTGTTTGTGGTGATGGCGGCCACTGGAAAGAACTTTGACCGTATCACCCTTGGCTCGTTGATTCTGGCGCTCGGACTGTTGGTGGACGACGCCATCATTGCTATCGAAATGATGGTGGTGAAAATGGAAGAGGGCTACGACCGCATCAAAGCTTCCGCATACGCCTGGAGTCATACAGCCGCGCCGATGCTTTCCGGTACGCTGGTGACGGCTATCGGCTTTATGCCCAACGGTTTCGCGCAGTCGACAGCCGGCGAGTACACCAGCAACATGTTCTGGATCGTGGGCATTGCCCTGATTGCCTCTTGGGTGGTTGCGGTAGCTTTTACCCCGTACCTGGGTGTGAAGATGTTGCCGAACATCAAGAAGGTGGAGGGTGGTCATGCGGCCATCTACAACACCCGAAATTACAACCGCTTCCGCCAGGTGTTGACGCGTGTCATCGCTCGCAAATGGCTGGTAGCCGGTACTGTTATCGCAATGTTTGGCGTGGCGATTCTCGGCATGAGCCTGGTCAAGAAACAGTTCTTCCC
>NZ_JBFTMK010000453.1:0-4226 GCF_056396965.1 Pseudomonas sp. 05N434 | reverse complement strand
GTTCAGCTCGCTGCTGGTCAGCGTCAACGCCGTGCTTTGGGCATTCAACTGGGAAACCCGTCAGGTGCTCTACGTCAGCCCGGCCTATGACCGGATCTTCGGCCGCCCCGCCGGCCTGTTGCTGTCCGACTACAACCACTGGCGCGACAGTGTTTATCCCGACGATCTGGACTACGCCGAGCGCAGCCTGGCGCAAGTGCTGGTCAACGGCGCCGTTGAAGACCGCGAGTACCGCATCATCGCCGCCGACGGCCAAGTGCGCTGGCTCAGCGACAAGTGCTTCATCAACCGCCAGGCCGAACCGGGTCAGCCAGTGATCATCGTCGGCATTGCCGAAGACATCACCGAAAAGAAGCAGATGGARACCGAGCTCCACCGCCTGGCCACCACCGACGTGCTGACCCAAAGCAGCAACCGCCGACACTTCTTCGAATGTGCCAATCACGAATTCGAGCAGGCACGCCAGCAAGGCAAGCCGCTGGCCTTCCTGCTGCTGGACATCGATGACTTTAAAGTGATCAACGACACCTACGGCCATCCGGAAGGCGACAAGGTGCTGCAACGCATCGCTGAGAGCGGTCGCGCGGCCCTGCGGCGTGGTGATCTGTTCGGGCGGATCGGCGGTGAGGAATTCGCCGCGGTGTTCCCCGGATGTGCACCGGACATGGCCATGCAAGTGGCCGAGCGCCTGCAACGGGAGATTCAACGGTTGAGTTTCAGCCATGACGACCAGACGTTCGGCATCACTGTCAGCCAGGGCCTGACCAGCCTCACGCCCGAGGATGAAAACCTCGACAGCCTGTTCGCCCGCGCCGATGCCGCGATGTACCAGGCCAAGCGCCAGGGCAAGAACCGGATAATCTCTGGCTGAGCCCATGTAGATCGTTCCCACGCTCTGCGTGGGAACGATCTACAAAGCCTATTTTTTGCGCAAGCGCATCAGCTCCGGCAATCCGATCTTGAGCAACCGCGCCGTGCGGCTCTTGGCCAATGCCTCGATCCCCTCATGCTCGGTCAGGCGCGCCAGTTGCGCGGCCATGTTCATCACCAGCGCTTCGCGGGAGTAAACCCCGCCACCGAGCTGATAAACCGCCGCAATCAGCTCACGCAGCTCCAGCGGCAGGCGCCAGCGGGTACGCAGCGCCGAACCGTAGGCCGCGCCGAATTCGGCCAGGGCATCGCCGACTTCCTCCCATTCATCCAGCTCACCACCGGCCTGCTTCCACTCCTGCAAACAGCGCAGCAACGCCAGGTCGCCGAGGCGGTGCAGCATGCCCGCGCAATAACAGCGCTCCTGATCCAGATCCAGCAAGCGCGCCAGCGTTCGCGCGTATTCCGCGGTGTGCAGGGACAATTCCCAATAGCGCTCGGCATAGTCCGCCAGTTGCGGATCACTGAGCCGGGCACTGCGTTTGAGGGCGAGGCCCAGAATCAGGTTCATGCTTTGCCCGGTCCCCAAGCGATGCAACGCCTGGGACAGGGTTTGCACGGCGGCGCCATGATGCTGGGCCGCGCTGTTGGCGGCGGCGATCAGCACGGCGGTGACTTGCGGATCCGTGCGGATCTCGTCTTCAAGCCGCACCAGATTGAGGCCATCGGGATTGAGGCTACGTTTGATCGCCACCTGCACATCGGTCATCAGCGGCGCGCCGTCGGCCAGTTCGCGCCGCCGCTCCAGATACACCGACAAGGTCATGCCCGGCGCCAGAGACGGCACTTCGCAGGACACCTCTTCACCCGCGTTCAACAGCAAATCCTGCAAACGCTGGGTCAGGTTTTCCATGTCCAGGGGTTTGGTCAGGTACGCCGTGGGCGCCAGGGGCAAGGCTTCACGCACGCTGGCGCTGTCGTTGCGGCTGCTCATCAGAATGAAAGGCAACGGCGGATTACGTTTGCGCTGACGAACACTGCGCAACACATTCAGGCCATCGACGCCGGGCAACTCCCAGTCGACGATCACCAGGTCATAAGGGTTCTCTGCCAACAGCTGCAGCGTTTCCTGGCCATCGGCACACAGGTCCAGCCGTGCGTCGCAGCGCACATTCAACAACACCTGCTTGAGCAGGTCGCGGGACCAGGGGTCCGCCTCGGCAATCAGCACTCGCGGTACAGCGGGTAACACCACAGCAGTCATCTGCACACTCCAACGGCAATGCTTGCACCTTAGTCAATGCTGGCCATTCGATACAGCCCAATTGCCCCTGATGTGTTTCAAGGGGCATAAAAAAACCCGCCGAAGCGGGTTTTTTGTCGATCAGTTCACAAACGGATCAGAGCTCGGCGAAGCACTCTTCGATGATCGCCAGGCCTTTGTCCAGTTGCTCGTCCGGCGCGGTCAGCGGTACCAGCACGCGCAGAACGTTGCCGTAGGTGCCGCACGACAGCAGGATCAGGCCCTTGTCGCGAGCCTTGGCCACAACGGCGGCTACAGCAGCCGGGTTCGGCTTGTGGCTGTCGCCGTTTTCGAACAGCTCGACAGCGATCATCGCACCCAGGGCACGCACGTCGCCGATCACCGGGTATTTGGCCTGAATGGCTTTCAGACCAGTCACCAGACGCTCGCCAACCGCTTTGCAACGGTCCAGCAGGTGCTCTTCTTCGAACACTTCCATCACGGCCAGGGCCGCGGCGCAAGCGATCGGGCTACCGGCGTAAGTGCCGCCCAGGCCACCTGGAGCGATGGCGTCCATGTATTCGGCCTTGCCGCACACACCGGCCAGCGGGAAGCCGCCAGCGATGGATTTGGCGAAGGTGGTCAGGTCGGCGGCGACGCCCATCTGTTCCATGGCGAAGAAGGTGCCGGTACGGCCAGCGCCCGTTTGCACTTCGTCAGCGATCAACAGAATGCCGTGCTGGTCGCACAGGGCGCGCAGACGCTTCATGAACTCTTTAGGCGCGACGTAGAAACCGCCTTCGCCCTGCACCGGCTCGATGATGATCGCGGCGATATCACGCGGCTCGGCATCGTTCTTGAAGATGCGCTCGATGCTGGCGATCGAATCGTCGATGCTCACACCGTGCAGTTCGTTCGGGTACAGCGCGCGGAAGATGCCGCCTGGCATCAGGCCCATGCCGGCCGAGTAAGGCACGACTTTACCGGTCAGGCCCAGGGTCATCATGGTGCGACCGTGGTAAGCGCCGGTGAACGCGATCACACCGGCACGGCCAGTGGCGGCGCGGGCGATCTTGATGGAGTTTTCCACAGCTTCGGAGCCGGTGGTCACCAGCAGGGTTTTCTTGGCGAAATCACCCGGCACCTTGGCGTTGATTTTTTCGCACACTTCCACGTACGGCTCGTAGGCCAGCACCTGGAAGCAGGTGTGGGTCAGCTTATTCAGCTGCGCAGTCACGGCGGCGATGACTTTCGGGTGCAAGTGACCGGTGTTCAGCACGGCGATACCGCCGGCGAAGTCGATGAACTCACGACCTTCAACGTCGGTCACGGTGGCGTTCTTCGCGTGGTCGGCGAAGATCGGGTGAATCTGGCCAACACCACGGGGTACGGCAGCGGTACGGCGGGCCATCAACTCAGCGTTAGTCTTGCTCATACATTCCTCATTCGCCGCTCATCGGTCGGCGTGGTTCAAGGATTAAGCGGCGGGGAAGCAACTACGGCAGCATGCGATGATCGACTGCCACAGCGTTCCCGGCCACAGAGAAAATTCCGTTTGAAGCGCGCAAAGGGACAGCGCTCTCGTGCCCTTTGCGTTTGAAGCAATGCCTTGCCGGGCCTATCCCTTCGGGCTTAGATGCCCAGGCAGAGGTATTTGATTTCCAGGTAATCTTCGATGCCGTACTTGGAGCCTTCACGGCCCAGGCCCGACGCCTTGATGCCGCCGAACGGCGCGACTTCGTTGGAGATCAACCCGGTGTTGACGCCGACCATGCCGTATTCCAGGGCTTCAGCCACACGGAACACACGGCCCAGGTCACGCGCATAGAAGTACGAGGCCAGACCGAACTCGGTGTCGTTGGACATCGCGATCACGTCGGCTTCGTCTTTGAAGCGGAACAGTGGCGCCAATGGACCGAAGGTTTCTTCCTTGGCCACGGCAGCGTTGTTCGGCACGTTGGTCAGGATGGTCGGCTCGAAGAAGTTGCCTTGCATGCTTTTGCCACCCGCCAGCACGGTGGCGCCTTTGCCGACGGCGTCAGCAATGTGCTCTTGCACCTTGGCCACGGCTTTTTCGTCGATCAGCGGGCCAGTAGTGGTGCCGTCTTCAGAC
>NZ_JBFTMK010000452.1:0-4947 GCF_056396965.1 Pseudomonas sp. 05N434 | reverse complement strand
CTGGTAGAGGATACCGACCTGATCATCGATATCGGCGAATGGGTGATGGACCAGGTGCTGGCGCAGKTGCACCGCTGGCAGCAAGCGGGGCAGGGCTGGCCGATCAGTATCAACATCGCGGCGCGACATTTTCAGCGCGCGGATTTCGTCGACCGGCTCAGACAGGTACTCGCTCGGCATGCTCAGGTTGCCCCGCGGATGCTCGACCTGGAAATCGTCGAGTCGGTGGCGATCGAGAATATCCAGCATGTCAGCGCCTGTTTGCAGGCCTGTCAGGCGTTGGGGGTGCAGTTTTCCCTGGGTGATTTCGGCACCGGTTATTCGTCCCTGAGTTATCTCAAGCGTTTACGCACCCAGACTATCAAGATCGACAAGTCATTTGTGCGTGACATTCTGAATGACCGGGATGACCTGGCCCTGACCACGGCGGTGATTGGCCTGGCCCGGGCATTCGGCCGGCAGGTGATTGCCGAGGGGCTGGAAAGCCTTGAGCACGGTGAGCTGTTGTTGCGACTGGGGTGCGAAGTCGCTCAAGGCTATTTCATCGCCCGCCCGATGCCGCCCGCCGAGGTGCCGGCCTGGGTGGCGGGGTTTGTCGCCCCGTCGCAATGGCAGGCACTCGATCAAATAGCCTGACTCGCTCTATATGGCAGCCTTCGGCAGCTGCTACGGGGTCGGGTTACCGGTATAGAGTCGGATGATGTCATTGATCTCCCCCGACGTTTTCATTTGCTGCAACGTACGCAAAATGCGTTGTACTGGCACTTTGGGGTCATTGCGCATGTAACAACTGATAGGCTGTTCCTGCACCAGCGCGACACTTTTCAGTTGCTGGTCGGGCAGCAGGCGCTGGTTGAACCAGTCCAGGGTCCATTGGTTGCTCACCGCGTAGCGATAGCGTCCAGCCAGCAGTTTTTCCAGCACCTGTTCCTGATTGCGTGCGTCCTCGCGGTGCAGCCGGTCGGCGTCGAACAGCGGTTGCAGGGTCGGGTAGCTATAGCCGAGCACGGTGCCGATCGACTGTCGTGGCAGGTCCGCTGGATTGACAGAGTCGGGTGGGCCTTGCCGGCCAATCAGCATGTCGCGCTGAACCAGCAGCGGAACGCTCCAGATATAGTCGCCGGACGGGGTCGACAACCAGTCTTGTGAGACGAAACAGCGCACATCGGCTTCGCCGTGCTCCATGGCGTTCTGTACTCGCGGCCGAGGCAACACGTGAAATTGCGCCGGCGCGCCGACCTGGGTCGCCAGGCTAAGCATGATGTCGTGCAGAATGCCCTGGGTCGGCCGGTCGCGCTCGATTTGCACCAAGGGCATGGCCCAGCTGTCCGGCACGACAAAGCGCAACGGCACTTCGGCGGCCGCGACGCTCAGGCTGACGAATAGCAGTGCCCCCAAGGCAAAGTGCATAAATGCTCCGGTACGGCTCAAGCCTGAGCTGATAAAAGCTCCTCAAAGTGCAGCTTAGCCAGAATAGACGAGCGCACCGGATGCAATTTTGGCCTTGCTCCGCTAGCATTAGCCGCTTCTGCTTCCTTCGCTGCGACGGTTTTCGATGAGTTATCAGGTTCTTGCACGTAAATGGCGTCCGCGCTCGTTCCGCGAAATGGTCGGCCAGACCCATGTGCTCAAGGCTCTGATCAATGCCTTGGACAGCCAGCGGCTGCACCACGCCTACCTGTTTACCGGTACCCGCGGGGTCGGCAAGACCACCATCGCGCGGATCATCGCCAAATGCCTGAATTGTGAAACAGGTATCACTTCGACGCCCTGTGGCGAGTGCTCGGTGTGCCGCGAAATCGATGAAGGCCGCTTCGTCGACCTGATCGAGATCGACGCCGCGAGCCGGACCAAGGTCGAAGACACCCGCGAGCTGCTCGACAACGTGCAGTACGCGCCGAGCCGCGGGCGCTTCAAGGTCTACCTGATCGACGAAGTGCACATGCTTTCCAGCCATTCCTTCAATGCGCTGTTGAAAACCCTCGAAGAGCCGCCTCCCTACGTCAAGTTCATCCTGGCTACCACCGATCCGCAGAAACTTCCTGCAACGATTCTCTCGCGGTGCCTGCAGTTCTCCCTGAAGAACATGACCCCTGAGCGGGTGGTCGAGCATCTGAGCCATGTGCTGAGCGTCGAGAACGTGCCGTTCGAAGACGATGCGCTGTGGTTGCTGGGTCGCGCCGCCGACGGTTCGATGCGCGATGCCATGAGCCTGACCGACCAGGCCATCGCCTTCGGTGAAGGCAAGGTTTTGGCCGCCGACGTGCGGGCGATGCTCGGCACCCTCGATCACGGCCAGGTCTACGACGTCCTGCATGCGCTGATCGAAGGCGACGCCAAGGCGTTGCTCGAAGCCGTGCGCCATCTGGCCGAGCAAGGCCCGGACTGGAACGGCGTGCTCTCGGAAATTCTCAACGTGTTGCACCGTGTTGCCATCGCCCAGGCCCTGCCTGAAGGTGTCGACAACGGCCATGGCGACCGTGATCGCGTATTGGCACTGGCCCAGGCACTGCCGGCCGAAGATGTGCAGTTCTATTACCAGATGGGCCTGATCGGTCGCCGGGATTTGCCGCTGGCACCGGATCCGCGCGGCGGCTTCGAAATGGTCCTGCTGCGAATGCTCGCATTCCGGCCAGCAGACACCGAGGACGCTCCGAGGCAACCGCTAAAGCCAGTGGGGATCAGCCAGGCCACAGTTGATTCCGCAAACTCAGTGGCTGCCGCGCCGATTGTTGCGCCGGTAGTCGCTGCGGCCGTGGTACCGGTTCCGGTGGCGCCCGTGGTTGCACCAGCACCCGCGCCTGTCCCGGCCGTTGCGCCTGAACCTGTTGCGCTGGTGGYGGTGCCTGAGCCCGAGCCCGTGGTCGAGCCTGTAGCGGTCGAAGAAGTCGTCGATCTGCCCTGGAACGATCCGGTAGAGCCCGAGGTTGTCCAGCAGCCCGCCGTCGAGCCAATGCTGGAGACGGCCGGCGAACAACCCGAATTACCACCGATGCCCATGCCGACGCCGGACAGCGTGGTGCCGGATGCGCCTGAGTGGGCCGCTGCGCCGATTCCGGAACCGTCCGTGGCCGAAGTCGATGCCGCCACGCCAGGCATCGACCTGGATGACGAGCCGCCGCTGGACGAGGATTACATCGAGCCGGACATGGATTCGGCCTACAGCTACCTCGACGATCTGGCCAGTGAGCACACCGCCGAACCTGCGGCGCAGCCCGAGCCTGAACCGGCCGCGATGCCGGCCACCGGCCTGGCCCTGCAATGGCTGGAGTTGTTCCCGAAATTGCCGGTGTCCGGCATGACCGGCAGCATCGCCGCCAACTGCACGCTGATCGCCGTCGATGGCGACAATTGGCTGTTGCATCTGGACCCGGCTCACAGCGCCCTGTTCAACGCGACGCAACAACGTCGCCTCAACGATGCGCTGAACCAGCACCACGGGCGCACGCTGACCCTGAGCATCGAGCTGATCAAGCCTGAGCAGGAAACCCCGGCCCAGGCAGCGTCCCGGCGTCGTGCCGACCGTCAGCGCGAGGCCGAGGAGTCGATCCATGGCGATCCGTTCATCCAGCAAATGATGCAGCAGTTCGGGGCGGTGGTCCGTCACGATACTATTGAACCTGTCGAAGCCCTGGTCAGTCAGGGCTAATAACTGAAGGCGCTTGGCCGCACTCGCCGGGCGCTGTTTTTATCCAAGTACTTTTGAGGTGATTCCCATGATGAAAGGTGGCATGGCCGGCCTGATGAAGCAGGCGCAGCAGATGCAGGAAAAAATGGCCAAGATGCAGGAAGAGCTGGCCAACGCCGAAGTCACCGGTAAGGCCGGTGGCGATATGGTCACCGTGGTAATGACCGGTCGTCACGACGTCAAGCGCGTGACCATCGACCCAAGCCTGGTCGAAGGCCTGAGCGAAGACGACAAAGAGATGCTGGAGGCTGTATTCGCCGCCGCCGTCAACGATGCTGTGCGCAAGATCGAAGCCAACAGCCAGGAAAAAATGGGCAGCATGACCGCTGGCATGCGTCCCCCTCTTTTCAGGTAGAGAGTGGGGCCGCTACGCGCCCCAGCGGGAGCAAGCTCCCTCGCCACAGTGAAAAGTAGAAACATCGAACGCGCCATCCCCACAACGGTCTGCTCCCTATACCGCCGAAATTCATCGATCAAGGAGACGCTCACATGCCACAAGCATTGACCCTCAACCAACGAATCGTCCTGGTGTCTCGCCCGGTGGGAGCGCCGACACCGGAGAATTTCCGCCTGGAACGGGTAGCGTTGCCGGATCTGGCCGACGGTCAGGTGCTGCTCAAGACGCTGTATCTGTCGCTGGATCCCTACATGCGCGGTCGTATGAGTGACGCGCCGTCCTACGCGGCACCGGTAGAAATCGGCGAAGTAATGACCGGTGGGGCTGTCAGTCGTGTCGAGCGTTCGCTGAATCCGAAATTCCAGGAGGGCGATCTGGTGGTCGGCGCCACGGGATGGCAGAGCCACAGCATCAGCGACGGGCGCAACATCATTCCGCTCCCGTCCGGGCTGCCAAGTCCATCGATGGCGCTGGGGGTGTTGGGCATGCCCGGCATGACCGCCTACATGGGGCTGATGGACATTGGCCAACCCAAAGAGGGCGAAACCCTGGTAGTGGCGGCCGCTTCCGGCGCGGTGGGTTCGGTGGTCGGCCAGGTGGCGAAGCTCAAAGGCCTGCGGGTGGTCGGCGTGGCCGGTGGTGCTGAAAAATGTCGCTACGTGGTCGAGGAGTTGGGCTTCGATGCCTGCATCGACCACAAGCGCCCGGACTTCGCCGACGAATTGGCGCTGGCCTGCTTCAAAGGCGTCGACATCTACTTTGAAAACGTCGGTGGCAAGGTGTTCGATGCGGTGTTGCCGCTGCTCAACCCCAAGGCGCGGATTCCTCTTTGTGGTCTGATCGCTTCCTACAATGCCCATGA
>NZ_JBFTMK010000451.1:0-5475 GCF_056396965.1 Pseudomonas sp. 05N434 | reverse complement strand
TCCTGACCCAGGTATTTGTAATGCCACTTCCACTGATAGCCGGTGACCTGGATATCGATATCCGGCTCCGTGTTGTCGTACATCTTGATCAGTGTGGCGGTTGCGGGGACCGCCATGGCTACCAGGATAAGCAGGGGGACGATGGTCCAGAGGATTTCAACGGTGGTGCTTTCATGAAATTTTGCGGCCACCTGCCCGGTCGAGCGGCGGTGGATCATCATCGACCAGAACATGGCGCCGAAGACGATGATGCCGATCACCACACAAATCCAGAAAATGGTCATGTGCAGATCGAATACTGCGTGACTGATCTCAGTCGCTCCAGGCGCCATATTGACAGTCCAGGCCGCTTGCGCCTGACTGAAAATCGACCACAACAGGAGGCCCATCCAGACATGTGGATGTCGCATCATTGCGGGTTCCCCTTATCGTTCTTGTTATCCCGTAGGCGTAACGCCTGCGGCAAGGGAGCGGCATTTTCAGACCACGAACTTGAATCGCCGAGCCTTGCTGCGTATGCAGTCGGGTGTCATCAGCTAACTCCATTCAGAACCGAGTATAGACAGCGACTGCCACCTCGCAACGCGATGGGGTAAATCAGCTGAAACAGGTTGGACTTGCGTTCCAGGTCACGAATGGAGAAGGATGCAGACGAGTGGTGGCAAATCGATATAACTTCGATGTCTCAAGGATGAAATAATTATGACAAATGCGTCTTAGCCTTTTTCCTGAGCCAGCTAAGTTATGTCTTCCCTATTTCATTGCCTTTGTTTCCTGGAGTTTTCATGAACACCGCCGCATTGCGCGAGCAGATCCAACAAGCCCAACAACACGAGGCCGAGACCGGCCTGCTGACTCGTCAGCTGGAAACCCAACTGCCGCACCTTCACTCCGCCATCCAATTGCCGGATGTCGACGCTAACGGCGTGATGACGCGTTTTGTGGCCGCGTATATAGAACAAGTGCCAGACCTGCTGGATGCAGCCAATGAAGTCGCCAGGGAAGCGGGCATCGAATCGCAGATCAAGCCGGTGCTGACAATCGCCGAGCAGTTCTTCCTCCAACCGCCGGCGATCATGGCCGGTCACGTTGGCCTGGACAGCCTGCTGGACGAAGCTTATCTGGCGCACCGCCTGGTCGAAGAGGTCAACGACCTGTACATCAAGCATTTYGGYCAGCCATTGATCCCCTTGGACATGACTGTCGCCAACCTGATTGCCCACCAATTGATTGGCGAGGAATTTGCCAACCAACTGGATGAGGCGGTGCATCACGCCGTGGACGAGATGCTTGACGATGAAAGTTTCGCGCTGGAGTCGGTGGAGGCCTACCGCGAGAAACTCAACAGCCCGGACACCGGCGCCGCGTGGAAGCGCTGGCCGTGCCTGTCGCGCCAATTGGGCGTGGAGCTGGAGCTGGATCAACCAGCCGCGTAAGTCTATGCAACCCTGTAGGAGGCTTGCCCGCGAAGGCGTCCCCAAGTACGCCAAAAGCTTCGCGGGCAAGTCGGATCGCCGCACCGCTCGCTCCTACAGGGGGGCTTCAACCGGCCGTTGAGCCTACCCCGGTGGTGGTCCGCAACCGCCCTTCAAGCCTGCGCTTCAACCCCCGCGCTTCAATCACCAACTTCGAACCCTTGGCCGCATTGGCCCGGCCCCACTCCTCCAGCAACTCAAGGCACGAGTGATCGATGTAGCTCAGGTTATTGAGCGGCACATGCACCGTCGCGCCAGCGGGAATGCTCCCCAGCACCTGGGTCAACGCCGGCACCTTGAGGAAAGTCGCCGCCCCCACCAGACGCAGTTCCATCTCGCCGTCCGCCGGTAGATCGATCAGGCTGATTTTCAGGCGCGAAGCCTTCCAGGCCAGTTTGGCCAGCGTCAGGCCAAAGCCGATCAGCACGCCCGTCAGCAGGTCGGTGAAGATGATTGCCAGTGCAGTCGCCGCATAGGTGAACATCGGCATCCGGCCATAACGGCCCAGGCCGCGAAAGGCTTTGAGGTCCACCAGTTTGAAACCGGTGTAAACCAGCACGCCCGCCAGGCTCGCCACCGGAATGCTTTGCAGCACGCTCGATAGCAGCAACACGAAAGCCAGCAACCACAGGCCATGGAACACCGTCGACAGGCGGGTGGTGGCGCCGGCTTGAACGTTGGCCGAGCTGCGCACGATTACCCCGGTCATCGGCAGCGCGCCGAGCAGGCCACACAACATGTTGCCCACACCTTGTGCCGACAATTCGCGGTCGAAGTCCGAGCGTTGACCACTGTGCATGCGATCCACGGCGGCGGCCGAGAGCAGGGTTTCGGCGCTGGCGATAAAGGCCACGGCGAAGGCGGCGATCAGCAGGGTTGGGTCAGCCAGGTTGAGCAGATCCGCCGGGCGTAGCCAATCGATGGCCTCCGCCAGGTTAGCCGGGACCTCCACACGTTTGACCTGCAAGGCGAGCGCCAGGCTGGCGATCGTTGCTAGACCGACCCCGAGCAATGCGCCGGGAACGAAACGCAGGGAATGCGGGCGGAATTTTTCCCACAGCCACATCACGGCAATGGTCGACAGCCCGAGCAAACCCGCTTGCCAGCCAAACGAAGGCAAAGCCTGAATCACTGCAGTAGGAAAGGCCGCCAGGTTATCCAGCCCTGAGGGCTTGGGCACGGCATCGAGCATTACGTGCACCTGCGACAGCACGATCAACACGCCGATGCCGGCGAGCATGCCGTACACCACAGCCGGCGCCGTGACCCGAAACCAGCAACCCAGTTTCAAACGCCCGGCTACCAATTGCAGAAAACCCGCCAGTAGCAGGATCGGCCCGAGCATGGCGATACCATGCTGGCGCACCAGTTCGAACACCAATACCGCCAGGCCTGCCGCCGGACCGCTGACTTGCAACGGTGAACCGGCAAGCCAGCCAACTACCAGCCCACCGATGATGCCGGTGATCAGGCCYTTGGCCGGTGGCAGCCCGGAGGCGATGGCGATGCCCATGCACAAAGGCAGGGCAACCAGAAACACAACCACCGAAGCCAGCAGCTCCCGTGGCAGAACAGCTTTTAATTGAGCGGCACGCATGGTGACTCTCCCGAAGTTTTCTTCAGGCATGGCAAAGCCGGGCTGCCTGATCAGCAGCCTCGGCTAAACCACACAGGGATCTGTTGACCTGTCTCGCAAACGTTATTGTGAGACAGGCTACGAAGAGGATTTAGAAGCGCGCTTTGGGCGTCGCCACCGGAATCGGATGGCTGCCATCGAGCGGCAGGAAACAACCCTGATCCGCGTCGTAAGCCTGGATTTCGCTGGTTTCGATGTTGTACACCCAACCATGGATAAACAGCTGACCGTTGGCCATGCGCGAGGCCACCGACGGGTGCGTGCGCAAATGTTGCAACTGAGCGATCACATTCTCTTCGGTAAGGATGTGCATGCTCTCGCTTTCATTCGAGCAATGGCAGTTGTCCTGAACCATGGTTTTCGCCACTTCCGCATGGCGCAGCCAGGCTTTGACCGTCGGCATCTTTTCCAGGCTCTGCGGGTTGAGTACTGCGCGCATGGCGCCACAGTCGGAGTGGCCGCAGATGATGATGTGCTGCACGCCAAGCGCCAGCACTGCGTATTCGATGGCTGTGGAAACACCACCGTTCATTTGCCCATAAGGCGGCACGACGTTGCCGACGTTACGGGTGACGAACAGGTCGCCGGGGGCGCTTTGGGTGATCAGCTCGGGAACAATGCGCGAATCGGCGCACGCGATGAACATCGCCCGAGGCCGCTGGGCCGTGGCGAGTTTTTTGAAGAGTTCTTCCTGCTGCGGAAAGATCTCGTGATGAAAATGCAAAAAGCCGTCAACGATATGCTGCAGCGCTGCATCGGCGGTTTCCGCCTCGGGTTGGGCTGAAGCCGACGCAGCCAAAGGCTGTTTATCCTTGTCACTCATGATTCATCCTCTTTGGCGGAGTCAGGGAATTTCCCGTTTTGTCCGATGTGAAGCCAGTGGCTGTATAAAAAACGTCCAGGTCGAAAAACAGACCCGTCAGTCACTCGATGAACAAGGTAGCGGCTGAAGCTTAACTCAAACTGAATCAAGCGCTCTAGAACGTGCGTTCCAGGTCATAAGAAATATGACCAGCTTGAACACGACGTGCTTTTTTCACTACTCCACGTTGAGCCCCAGGCGCTTGATGGTTTTGGCAAAACGCTGCGCCAGCAGATCGGCAAACGGTCCTTCACCGCGCATACGGGCGCCAAACCGACTGTCGTAAAGCTCCCCACCACGGCTCTGGCGGATCAGGCTCAACACATGAGCTGCACGTTGAGGATAGTGGGCGGCCAGCCACTCTTCGAACAGCGGCGCCACTTCCAGCGGCAGGCGCAACATCATGTAAGCCGCAGTTTGCGCTCCGGCCGCATGGGCTTCAGTCAGCAGGCTTTCGAGTTCGCTGTCGTTGATCATCGGAATCATCGGTGAACACAAGACACCCACCGGAATCCCCGCTTCACGCATTACCCGGATCGCCCGCAGTCGTGCCTTGGGCGCGGCCGTACGAGGTTCGAGGATGCGTTTGAGCTCATCGTCCAGAGTGGTGAGGCTGATCATTACCGCCACCAGTCGTTGTTCGGCGAGTTCGGCCAGCAAGTCCAGGTCGCGCAGAATCAGCGAGCCCTTGGTGATGATGGTCACCGGATGGCGGTAGCGCAGCAGCACCTCAAGGATCTTGCGGGTGATTCTGTGTTCACGCTCGATCGGCTGATAAGGATCGGTGTTGGAGCCCAGGTTGATCGGCGCGCATTGATAGCCGCGTTTGGACAGTTGTTCTTCCAGCACATCGGCGGCGTTGGTCTTGGCGATCAGTCTGGTTTCGAAATCCAGACCCGGCGACATGTCCCAATAAGCGTGGCTTGGCCGCGCGTAGCAATAGATACAGCCATGCTCGCAGCCACGATAGGGATTGATCGAGCGGTCGAAGGGCAAGTCCGGCGAGTTGTTGCGGGTAATGATGGTCTTCGCCGTCTCGATGCGCACCTCGGTGCCTTGGGTGATTGGCGCTTCCTGATACCAGCCGTCATCCTCGGCCACCGAACGGTTCGGTGCGAAACGGTTGTGCGGGTTGGTGGCGGTGCCGCGACCGCGGGGTGGCAGAGGCGTGTTCATCGATAAAAACCCATTGGCTGTATGTGCATACAGTATCAAGGAGGAAAGCGACAAGCCAGTGCCGTTCGGCGAGTGAACATCGGAGATTATATAAAGGAACTAAAAAGACAAGTTTATGGATCAAGCGCATCGCGCAACTGTCATCACCGGAAATATATATCAAGTGGCGAAATTACAAAGGCTGTTAGTACTATCCTTGCCACACGAAGTTGTCGTGGATTATTAATTAAAAGGATTTAGTCATGTCGTTTTTTAATCAGCGTGGTATTTTTTTACAACTGTTGGCGCCGAGCATAACCAATCCTCGTGAAGCACAAGTATCGATG
>NZ_JBFTMK010000450.1:0-4238 GCF_056396965.1 Pseudomonas sp. 05N434 | reverse complement strand
TGGCCGACCGGTTCGATTTACCAGGCTATACCAGTGATCCGATGGCAGAAGTGGCGGCGGCCGATTGTTTTGTACTGTCGTCGCGTTTCGAGGGCAGCCCCAACGCACTGGTCGAGGCCATGGCCACTGGCACTCCGGTGGTATCGACTCACTGCCCCTATGGGCCGCAAGAGATTCTCGATAATGGCGCGATCGCTCCGCTGGTGGCCGTCGACGCCCCTGACGCGCTGGCGCAGGCCATCACGATGCAGCTGACGTTGCCGCGTGATGTAAATCGCCAGGCCCGCATCGATGCCGCCGCCCGTTTCGTGAGCGCTTGCGCGGCGAAAACTTATCTCGATGCGCTACTCGGGAGCCAGTCGTGATGAACACACTGGAAGTCAGGTACAGCACGCTGCGCAACGCCTTCACGCTGTTCGGTGTGCTGTTCTACATCCAGGTGATCGGATTTTTTTCCGGGCTGGCGGATACGTCAAATCTGGACTTGGCCGAAAAAGACCTCGAAGGCAACGCGGTCAATCAGATTTGCGGTCTGATCACCCTGCTGGTACCGCTGTTCTTCTTCATCCGCAACAAGGTCTTCCTCAGCAAAAGCTTTTACAGGAACAACGCCTTCCTGCTGGTGTTCATGCTCTGCCTGGCGGTATCGATCAGTTGGTCCTACGACCCGATGTTAAGTTTCAAACGTTTTGTGGCGCTGATCAGCGTGGTCTTCTTTGCGGGTTTCATCGCCTACAACTACAGCCTCGAGAAAATCGCCTTCATGCTCGGCTGTCTCATCGGCGCCGCTGCGTYGTTCGGCTTGATACTGGCGCTTGTCAGGCCCGATGTCGCCTTCATTAACGGCGGTGTTCGCGAGGGTGCATTCAAAGGGATTTTCCCGGATAAAAATGCCGGCGCCCGGATCAACGCGATCGCCATTTTGCTACTGCTGCCGATGATCCGTCAGGGCAATCCCTGGGCCATCATCTGCTCGTTGTTCTCGCTGATCGCGATTGCACTGGCCCAATCCGCCACCGCCACAGCACTGATTGTTGCCGGCACCGTGAGCTACTGGTACTTCCTCACGCTGATCCGTTTGCACATCAACCGTTCATGGCCCGCATTCCTCGGCACGACGATCGTCTATTTGCTGATCTGTTTCTTTCTCTACGGCAACTACACGCTGCTGCTGGAGCTGACCGGTCGCGATCCATCACTCACCGACCGCACGTTGATCTGGGACCTGCTCACACCGCTGATCGACGCCGAATTCCTCAAGGGTTACGGCTTCGGCGCCTTCTGGTCCAGCCCCAGCGCCGAGGTCTTTATCAGCCGCTGGGGTTACATCGGTAATGCCCACAACGGCTACATCGAAACCTTGCTGAACGGCGGTATCGTTCAGTTGATAGCGCTGCTCCTCATGCTGATCGAGGCACTGCTAAAACACTATCGGGCCGTGATGGCGGACCAATCGGCACGGTTTCATGTCAGCGCGATGGTCATCGTCGGATCATTCATGCTCACCAACTATGTAGCGTATGTCGTGCCCAACTACCGCTCGGCGGAGTTTCTGGTGTTCTGCGTCCTGGCCCTGTCCTTTCGGCATCACCACGCGAAATACCCCGTGTTGTCAGCAGCAACCCTGCGTCAGCGTCCGTCCGGCGAGGCATTGCCGCGCGATTCAGCCAAGGCGTAACGAAAGGAGAAATAACCATGCCAGACCAAGCCCACCCTTCACCCAATACCGTGTGCGTCATAATCGCGATGTACAACGGCGCCGACAGCATTGAGCAAACACTGGCGTCCGTGGCCGGGCAAACGCGACTGCCCGATCACGTCATCGTCATCGACGATGGTTCCACCGATGATGGACCCCAACGGGTCAGGGACTTCGCGGCGCCGTTTCGCCTGACGCTGTTGCATCAAGCCAACGAAGGCCAGGCCAGCGCCCGCAACCACGGACTGCAGCACACTGAAGAGACTCTTGTGGCGTTTCTCGATGCCGATGACAGATGGTATCCGCGAAAGCTGGAGCAACAAGTGGCACTGTTTGAAGAACTGGATCGTCAGGGACGGCCGGTGGGGCTGATAGATTGCTACGTGCATAACGACTACAGCGATGGCAGGCGAATACTGGAAGACCGGCAAAAAAACGGTAGGCATTTCGACGATTTCATCCGCGCCAACGTCCTCAATGGCGTGTCCTCCGCGATGGTCAAACGCGACGTGATCATGCAACTCGGCGGCTTCAATGCCAGCCTGCGTTACTCCGAAGACCGCTTCATGTGGACCCGGATCGCCGAACACTGGGAGGTCCATACGGTGCCAGAGGTGCTGCTGCAGCGCATGGTCAACAGCGCCAACATGACCGCGCAACCGACAAGGTACTACCCGCACAAGATCAGGTTCATCGAAGAGTACCTCGCCCACTTTGGCCCGCAGCTCAGCAAGCAGCAACGGATCGATTTCGCGCTGGGCAGCCTCTCCGACTTTCTCGAACTGTTTTCCCGCAGAGGAGAGCATGCCCAAGTGATCGGTGTGTACCGGCGAATGCTGGAGTATTCCTGGCAAGCGCTGATCTTCAGGAACGGCAAACCGACATTGCGCTTCCTCTACGCATGCGTCCAATCATTGCGCAAGGCACCTGCGTCCACCACTGCTCATTGAGCCGGTATCCGCCATGGCCAATCATCGTCTGGTTAAATTGATCTGGATTTTCACCGAGAAGTTCGGCCTGATTTTCCTGTCGATGATTACCTTTGTCGCGTATGCCAGGCTGCTGTCGCCCACAGAGTTGGGTGTGGGCACGGTCATCATTGCCGTCGTCGAGTTGATCGGGATGATTTATTCCTCGGTTCTGGAAGACCCGCTGGTACGACTCGAACGACTGGAAGACAAACACATCGCCACAGCCTTCTGGGCGTCGGTACTCGTCAGCCTGCTGTCCATCGTCGTCATCTCGGGCGCGGTAACGCTGTACACACCCGACCCGGTGCTGCGATGGATGACGGCGGTGGCCTCGGTGAAAATCCTGTTCACCATGATGGCGCGGGTCTATGTGGCGCAAATGCGCCGTAGCGGCGACTTCAGGATGTTGGCGTCGCGCACGTTACTGGGCAAAGTATGTGGTGGCGTGGGTGGCATCGCTGTCGCGCTTTGGGGGTTGGGGGCCTGGGCGGTCATTGCCCAGGTACTGATCATGGAGTTCGTGTCCATTGTCGTATTGATGCGTGCAGACCCGCGCCGCATTGCCTTTTGCATTGACGGCCCGCTCCTGCGCGAACTGTTGAAGGCCGGCGCACCGGTTGCCATCAACGCGCTGAGTTCGCAAACGCTACAGCGCGGGGTCACCGTCATCCTGGGCATGACGGCCGGTAGCAACGCGGTGGGCATGTTCAACATGGCGATGCGCATCATCGATCTGCCGCGCACGGCGATCTATCACGGCCTGATCAGCTATGCGCTGCCGGTGTTTGCCCGGCGCAGCGCCGATCCCTCGCGGTTGCGCGCGATCATCAGCGATTCGACCGCCGTCAGCGGCTTCCTGCTGACGCCCCTGTTCATCGGCATCGCACTCACGGCGCATGACCTGATCCTGTTGATCTTCGGCGCCAAATGGACCGAGGCCATTCCCCTGCTGCAAGTGCTTGCGTGCACGGCAGCCATCGGCAATACCGCCATGTACGCCACAACCGCACTGGTCGCAGTCAATTGCAGCCACCTGACCATCAAGGCCGAAGTGGCAACCTCCGTACTGGCACTGACGCTGGTCTATAGCTTCGGCAGCCTTTATGGCGGCATGGCCGCCGCCCTCGCCCTGCTAGCCCGGATGGCGATCATCACGCCACTGCAAATCCGCGGATTGAACCGCGCAATCGGCTATGACTGGCGGCTGTTTTTCGAAACCAACTATCGCAGCGTGGTTGCCTCGTTGGTCATGGCTGCGATCGTCCTGATGATTTCTTCCCGATTGAGTGTTCAAGGCTACCTGCACCTGTTCTGCAGCATCGTGGTTGGCGCGCTGAGCTATGCCGTGGCGTACAGCGTGATGCATCCGCGCTGGCTGCAAGAATTCAAATCGGTTTTCACCACCCGCTGAGAGGACGCACCCGACAACCTTTCTCCTACCCGGACCACATTCTCCTGACTCGCGCAATTTCCTTGTGACAGGAACGCCTCATCATGCACAAAACCACGTTGATTACCGGCGGGGCCGGATACATCGGCTCGCATACCACCCTGACCCTGATTGACGC
>NZ_JBFTMK010000449.1:0-7868 GCF_056396965.1 Pseudomonas sp. 05N434 | reverse complement strand
TCATAGGGCGCATTGAACATCATCGGCGCGTGGAAGGCTTGCTTATACGGTTCGAGGTCGGCGGGTTGATCGCCCTGCAGCAGCACTTTGCGCGGATGCAGCGCGCTCCCGGTCAGCCACCCGCAAAACGCCAGGGCACAGGCCATCGATGCTTCAGCGCTTTGTCGGGTCGGCGGCAAGTGGTCGCCATGCACCGTCAGAATCAGCGCATAACCCTCGTCCAGTATGCGAAAACTCAGATCGGCACTTTCGGCGATGATTCGCTGATAACGCACCAGACGTTGAAAGCCTTCGGCCAGGGTTCGACTGGACATCAAGGCATAACCGGCAACGTGCAGGGACGCCGGTCGCACCACCTTGCCCATGTTCAGGCCGATCGCCGGGTTGCCGGACAACTCGACCGCGCGCTGCCAGAGCCGCGTCATGGAATCTTGCGGGAAGCGCGCATCCGKATCATCCAGTGCCGCATAGTCGAGCCCTAGCTGCTTGAACAAAACCCGGCAATCCAGGCCGTCCATTTCCAGTGCTTTGACAATCCCCATCGCCCAGCTTGCAGAAGTCGTTCGTTCGCTCATGGCGTTTACTACGTGATGGCCGCATGCCACGACCCAATGCCCAAGGATACTAAAGTGGCGCCTATTGTCACTGGCTGATGCCTATGATCACTCTAGACTTAAATAGGCTACCCGCAGCGCAACTTGTTGCCTGCACACACCACAGAGATCGCAGTCGTGGAAAACATCAAACGTTTCAACAGCTTCGCTGCGTTTTACCCGTATTACCTCAGCGAACACCGCAATAGCACTTGTCGACGACTGCACTTTGTCGGCACCACGCTGGTTATTGTCATTCTGGCGCTGACCATCGCCAAAGGCGCATGGTGGCTGTTGCTGGCCCTGCCGCTGGCCGGTTACAGCTTCGCCTGGGTCGGGCATTTCTTCTTCGAGAAGAATCGTCCTGCAACCTTTCAGCATCCTCTTTACAGCCTGCTCGGCGATTTCGTCATGTACCGCGACATGATTGTAGGTCGCGTGCCGTTCTAGGCTCCTTTGGCCACAAAAGCGTCCTGTGCAGCCAGTGCAGCGCTCTGGATCCAAGCCCTACACTCCAAACATCCCTTTCGATAAGAACAAGAGGATAGCCGATGAATGCCCGCGCCCGTTTTACCCACATGCAGGACGGCACGCAGGAAGACTGGGCGATCATCGCCACAGACTTCAGCGCCTATGCCCGGCAATTGCCCACAAGGATCGTGGCGCATTTGAAGTTACTGGAAGGTGATTTCGGCGGATTCCCGGTGGATCGCCTGACCCACTCGCTGCAAACCGCCAGCCGCGCCTGGCGCGATGGCCGCGACGAAGAGTACGTGGTCTGCGCTTTGCTCCATGACATCGGCGACACACTGGGGTCCTACAACCACCCGGACATCGCCGCAGCGATTCTCAAGCCGTTCGTCAGTGCCGAGAACCTGTGGATGGTGGAGAAACACGGGATTTTCCAGGGCTATTACTTCTTCCATCACCTGGGCATGGACCGGCATTTGCGCGAGCAATTCAGCGCTCATCCGCAGTATCAGGCGACCATCGAATTTTGCGCCCGGTACGACGCGGCGGCGTTTGACCCGGCATACGACACGCTGCCGCTGAGCTTTTTCGAACCGATGATGAAGCGGTTGTTTGCGCAGCCGAAGCATTCGATCTACAAGGCGGCGATGGAAGAACAAGCGCCGGCCTGAAGATCTTTTGACTTTGCTTTTAAGCCGGCTCTGCGACTTTAATTGCCTTCAATTCCGCCTCCCGCGCTTGGGCATCGGCCAACCGGTACAACTCGATCGAGCCGTCCCAATGCTCGATCAGCGCCGTGCACGACTCCACCCAATCCCCGCAATTGAGGTAGTCCACCTCGCCAACCTTGCGAATTTCGGCATGGTGAATGTGCCCACACACCACGCCATGCAACTCGCGTTTGACGCATTCGTGGGCAATGGCTTCCTCAAAATCGCTGATGAAACTGACGGCGGTCTTGACCTTGTGCTTGAGGTACGCCGACAACGACCAATAGCCGTAGCCATAACGGGCCCGCCAATGGTTGAGCCAGCGGTTGAGGGTCAGGGTAAATTCGTAGGCCGAGTCGCCGAGGAACGCCAGCCAGCGGTGATAGCGAGTAATGACGTCGAACTGATCGCCATGAATCACCAGCAGATGACGACCATCGGCGGTCACGTGCACGGCTTCGTCCACCAGCTGGATATTGCCCAGCATCAGTTTCGAATAACGGCGCAGGAATTCGTCATGGTTGCCGGTGACGTAGATCACTTCCGTGCCGCGCTTGCTCATGGTCAACAGGCGACGAATCACATTGGTGTGCGCCTGGGGCCAATACATGCCGCTGCGCAGCTTCCAGCCGTCGATGATGTCACCGACCAGGTAAATCCTGTCGGCATGGTAGCCCTTGAGAAACTGCGACAGGTGTTCGGCCTGGCAGTCCCGTGTGCCCAAATGCACGTCGGAAATCCATAAGGTCCGCACACGTTGCTTACGGCTGGGTTTGGCGAGCTCGGCGCTGGTCATGGGCAACCCTCTGGACAAGTTTTGGCAAGCTTGCGCCGGTCGGGTTAATTGCCCATGACAATCGCAAGTCAGTCCTGTGACAACGCGCGAACGCAGGGCCTCGGTGTAGACTGGCGGCTTCACTCATCAATATCGCCACGAGACCTGCGATGAGACCGATCCTCACCCTGCGCCAATACACCCACGACCTGATCGTCCACAGCCACGACCACGCGCAACTGGTATTCGGACTGTCGGGTGCACTGGATTTCGAGGTCGAGGGGCTTGGCAGTCAGGTGGTTCAGCAGAGTTTCGTGGTGGTGCCGTCCGGGGCGCATCATGCCTGCGACAGTGCCCATGGCAGCCGTTGCCTGGTGCTGGATGTGCCGAGCGATCAGTGGGTGTCTCAGTCGCTGGGGGACCACGCCGAGGCCAGCCGCCGCTTGCTCGACAATGCCGGGCGCCTGTCGCTGGACGCCGGGCAAAGCCAATTGGTGAGCTGGCTGGCGGGCAGCCCGATCAGCGATCCGCTGATCGCCCAGCAAGGCGCGGTGTTGCTGCTGGCCAGCCTCAACAACGCCAAGCCCGACACGGTCGGCGGTCGGCGTCTACCGTATGCGGCGCTCAATGCTCACATCGATCAATACGCGGCCTATCCACTGCAAGTCGCCGACCTGGCGCGCATTGCCGGCCTGTCCAGCGCTCGCTTGCACGCGCGGTTCGTGGCGGAATGCGGGCAAACGCCGATGGACTACATCCGCAGTCGCCGGCTGCACATCGCCGTGCGTTTGTTACGCGATTCGGCGCTACCCATTGGCGAGATCGCGTGTCGGGTCGGCTACAGCTCCCAGAGCGCATTCGCCGCAGCAGTGCTGCGTGAATTCGGCGCCTCACCCGGTAAATTGCGCCGCGAGGCTGGCGACAAATAACGCGAGTCTGGCGACAGACACCCGCAAGCACATCGTTCATTGTGTAGGAGTTGCCGAAGGCTGCTCCTACACAGGTCGACGGTGTCGTCGGCCAGATTCGATACGTTATTCAAGGACTGCAATGACTCCCCGTACCGCGTGCTGGTCAGCATCGGTTTGGTACTGGTCACACCGGACTTCGATCTGGCCAGCGGCGCCACCACCGGCCTGTTGTGGGCAGTGGCCTCCGGCCTGCTGTTCTCCCTGCTGTCCCTGACCAACCGCGCCAGCTCCGGGCGAATCCCGCCGGTGCAGGCGGCGCTGTGTCAGAACGTAGTGGTTGCGATCTGCCTGCTGCCGGTGGCGATGCCGCAGTTGAGCGAAGTACGCGCCATCGACTGGCTGTGGATTGGCCTGCTCGGGGTGTTCTGCACCGGCGTCGCTCACAGCCTGTTCGTCGCCAGCCTGGCAGTGATCAAGGCCCGGACCGCGTCAGTGGTGTTTGCCCTGGAGCCGGTTTACGGCATCACCCTGGCCTGGTTGTTGTTCGATGAAAACCCGACGCTGCGCATGCTGATCGGCGGCGCGTTGATCATCGTGGCCATCGTGGTTTCCAGCCGGTTGTCCGGCGGTTCAAGCCACAAGACCGTTGCCGCGCAAGCGCCGTCTCACTGAGTGCGGTCGTTGTGGCCCAGGTCGCGGTCCGGATCGATCTGATCGCGGACCCGCTGCTTGAGCACCTTGGCCTCGGGGAAACCGCCGTCGGCCTTGCGTTCCCAGAGCTGCACATCGTCGCAGAAAATGTGGAACACCCCGCCGGTGCCGGGCACCAGGGATACTTTGCCCAGGTCGTCGCCGAAGGTGCTGAGCAGTTCCTGGGCCAGCCAGGCGGCGCGCAACAGCCATTGGCATTGCGTGCAGTAGGTGATGACGATTTCCGGTTTACGTGCGGTCATGATTGGCAAAACTCCTCTGCCTGAGGGAGCCGCCTCCCCTGTAGGAGCGAGGCTTGCCCGCGAAGAACGATAATGCGGTCATTCTGATAAGCCGCGCCGTCCCTTTCGCGGGCAAACCTCGCTCCTACACGGGGAGGGGTGTTATCGAATACCCGCCAACAGCGTTCGGGCCGTCTCCTTCAGTGGCTCGTCGCCTTCCTTGAGCAACTCGTTCAGCAGCTCGATGGCGCTGTCCAGGTCGCCGTCGTCAATGCAGGTCTGGGCCTGTTCGAGTTTGCCGGCGCTGCTCGGCTCGACCGGTTCAAGATCCATCAACTCAGCATTCAGCGGTTCAAGCTCCAGCGGCTGGCCGGGATCGCTGAATTCGTTGAGAAAGGTCTCGTCCAGAGATTGCGAGTCAGGTTCGGCGACCCATTCAAGCTCGGGCTCATCCAGCGTCGGCTCGTCGGGTATTTCGAAGACATCGGGCAACACATGCAGATTCGAAGTGAACCCGGGCTCGTCTGCCGGTGATGGCTCATTCGATGGTTTGGCGCTGGGCGGTGAGTTGTCGAAGGGGCTGATCAGGTCCCAGTTCGCATCCATCGACAGGTCGTCGAGGTTCAGCTGAAACTCATCGCTCGGTGCCGCTGGGATTGCAGGCGTGGACGGAGCCACTGCCACCGCGGTGGTCACCGGCACGGCATCGATCAGTTTCGGATGGCGGTTGCGGATGTCCTGAAGTTGCTGTGTGTCAAACCCGGCGTCACGCAGGCTACTTTCCTGCGCGTCATACGCTTGCACGTCACCCTGGTTACCAAGAACCTCCAGCAGCTGCACGGCCAGGTCGGTGCGCTGGGGCTCCTTGACCAACGCCTCTCGCAACAGTCCGGCTGCCTCGGACAATCGGCCATAGGCGAGGTAGATACTAACCCCCTCCAGCACGTCGCCTGCGACAGTCTCATCCGCCGAGCCGGCCACCGATCGCGCCTGGGCGGCTGGCCTGGCCGGTTCTGCCGTGCGGCTGAGCACCGGTTCATGACGCGACGGCTGCACGGGTAGCAGCTCGGGTAAGGCCTGAACCTGCTGTCGTTGACGGCGAATGAACACTGCGAGCGACACCAGGGCCACCAACAACAGCAACCCGATGATCAGCGGCCAATGGGATGCTTCGGACGTCTCGACAACCACCGGAACCGGCGCCGGCACCTCGGGTGCGGCAGGCGCCGCCGACGCCTRTTTGACTTCCGTCAGTTGGGTTTGCAGCTCAGACACCTGTTTTTTCTGAACGGCGATCTGCTCGTCCTGCGCCTGCAGCTTCGCATTGAGTTCATCGATGGTCTTTTGCAGCTGCTGGTTTTGCAGCACGCTGGTGGCCAGTTGTTCGGCAACAGGATCACTCGCCGGCGTAGCGGCTGATTTATCGACATCAGGCTTGGGTGCCGAACTATTCACCGCAGGTGGCGGTGCAACAGCCGGTTCAACAGACGGGAACGCGGAATCCTGAGGGCTCGGCGCGGGGTCGTCGTTGACGGGAACAATCCCAGGTGAACCCGGCGGATCGATCAGCACGGTGTACTCGCGCAGCAAACGCCCATTGGGCTGATTGAGCTGCACCAGAAAATTCAGAAAGGGTTCCTTGACCGGCTTACTGGACGTCACCCGGATCAGGTTGCGGTTGCCCCGCAGGATCGGCGTGAACTTCAGGTTATTGAGGAAGAACACCCGCTCGACACCAGCGCGGCTGAACTCCTCCGCCGTCGCCAGGCTGACCGACAGTTCGCCCTCCCCCAGACCACCGACATCCAGCAGGGCGATATCGGCGCTGAATGGCTGATTCAACGCCGAATGCTGGGTGATCTCACCCAAGCCTAGCGCGGGGGCCAATGCCGAGTAAGTGACGGCACCACCGACCAGCAGCAGCCGGGTGCAACACCGCAATACAACGTGCCAACTCTCGAGCATGAGCATCCCTTAGATAACCAGAACCAACCTGTATGCATTCGCACATCCGGTACGAACACGATATTGCCTAGTAGTTCTTTATAGTCTGCCCAACGGGGTATCTCAAAAGTCCGACGCGTGGTTGTGCCTCAAGATTTTTCCAGGTTGCYCAGGATGTGCGCGTGGACACGCATGCAGACCTTCAAATCCGCCTCATCAACGCCTTCGAACAATTCGTGGCGCAGTTGCGTGGCAATGGTTTCAATTTGTTCGATCAAGGGGCGGGCCGGGGCACAGAGGACGATTTTTTTCGCCCGACGGTCTTCCAGCACCGATTGGCGTTGCACCAGGCCCTGACTTTCCAGGCTATCGAGCAGTCGAGCCAGGGTAGGCCCTTCGACGCCGACGCTTTGCGCCAGTTCACGCTGGGTGGGAGCATCATCGAAACGCGCCAGGTGCAGCAGCACCAGCCAGCGCGCCTGGGACAGGCCCAGGCCAGCCAGTCGGCGGTCCAGTTCGGCACGCCAGCCCCGAGACATCTGGGCCAGTTGCATGCCAAAGCGGTGTTGATCGGTTAACGGCATAAAACACTCATGGTTAGACTGAAATAGAGAAAAACTAATTATTAGTCAGCTAAGCATGACCTTTGGCTATAGGCAAGGTTTGCTCTGTACTGAATCGTTACATCTGCGCGACAGGTCATTCAAATTTCGAATTCCGACTGCAGCGCCGCACGAACGCAATACAAAACGCCTTCCGGCACCCGTCCTGCGAACAACGCGGCGATCTCCGCCACCGGCGGCAACTCGCCTTCGCCGTCGAGGAAGGCGTCCTGAACTTCGCCCATCAACTCTTCAGGCAGGTCCAGCGCCTGTTCCAGTGACAGCTGCTGCTTGCCGATGGCCTCGGCGAGCATCGTGTAGACGTTCTTTTCCGAGCATTGCAGCTGACCGGCGATCTGCAGCGGTGTCATGCCGGCCCGGGCCAGCGTGATCAGCTCGTGGCGCACATCGGCCACCACTTTCGGCGCCTCGACCTGACCGCCGAGCACTTCGAGGAAAGCCTCGCCGTAACGTTCCAGTTTGCGCGCGCCGACACCGCTGACCGTGGCCATTTCCGCCAGCGAGGTCGGCTGGCTGCGGAGCATTTCCAGCAGCGTCGAATCGGGGAAGATGACATACGGCGGCACGCCATGTTCTTCGGCCAGTTTGCGACGCAAGGCACGCAGGGCTTCCCACTGTTCGCGCTCCTCGAAGCGGACCAGTTGGCTCGCCTGGCTCTTGCTGCTTTTAGCGGTGGTTTGCGGCTTGAGGTCGCGGCGCAGTTCCAGGGTCACTTCGCCCTTGAGCARCGGCCGGCAGGTATCGCTCAGGCGCAGCCCGCCGTAGCCTTCGAGGTCGATGTCCGCCAGACCGCGGGCAACAAGTTGTCGGAACAAGGAGCGCCATTCACTTTCGCCCAGCGCTTTGCCTACGCCGTATACCGACAAATGCTGATGACCGAAACTGCGGACCTTTTCGTTGTCCTTGCCC
>NZ_JBFTMK010000448.1:0-4255 GCF_056396965.1 Pseudomonas sp. 05N434 | reverse complement strand
AACTAACACTGGTGTTGAAGCTCAAACCAGAAGTCAAAGTAACCAATGTCGTAGCTGCGGTTACCGCCTTGGTGATCGGAGCTGTTGCCGGGATAGAACTCTTGCTGCTCAGGGCGATACCTTCCGCCATCCGCTCCGCTGGTTGCCGTTGGGCGCGGAGGGGAGTGCAYGCGGATTTGGTCGGGAGGTTGATGACTAGTTGCGCGGACTTCGTAGTAGGTACGACACGCATAAAAAAGCCCGCGAGAGAGGCGGGCTTCAGGGGACGGCCTTCAGAGGCAGTCGGACTTGCCTATCTGAAAGTCGACTATCGGTGAGTCGCTTGAGTCTTTGAAGGTGTAGTTAATCAAAAGACCCGATTTCACGAATTGCCCTAGACCTTTTTCAGCGCAGGATGCAGAAGCGGCAAGGGCTTTTGCGTTCTTAGCAAATGCATCGGAATCGACTTCGTTTTTCGAGACTTTTGTGAGCGTGTAAGAGATTCGCATCAGCTCATCACTGTAGGTTACCGAGTCGAGGCGAGTTGATTCATCGGACATCTTTCCGGATTCGAGATTCATGATGAGCGCGAGCCCTTTAAGCTGGCGTTCTCGCTCCTGCTTTTTCTCCTCCGGAGCAGACTGTGCATGCCAGACTTGGACCAGGGCAAAGAGTAAAATCATTGCCGAAAAAAAAATGATTAATCCGCGGTACTGCTTCAACTGAGATCTCCATGGCAAAAGGCCATCGCTTATTTGACCATGCCGCTACCATCATCTCAAGTTAGAGGAATTGCCGGTTGCGTCTCCGGCGCCGAGTTCCACGGCCGTGTTCAGTTCGCCAGCGCTCGATAGCAACCGATTCTGGGATTTGATGCAGGTGGGCGGTTATAGGCCGCAGTTTCGTCCGCATCGGGGTGTGATCTGTCTCGTCCAGTTGAGCCGGCGCCATTACTGACCCGTAACCCATTTCATCTACCCCCGAGCTGGAGTAGCTACTTACCTGGCAGATCACACCCCGTCCTCTCATAGAGAGGATCGGGCAGTTAACGACAGGCTTTCGTGGCGCTGGTTGTTCAGCCCGTCACGCCAGAGGCTGGTAGCATCGGCACCTCTCCTCAGAGCATGGAATTGCTATGTACCAGGTTGTTGCTAGAGCGCTGGAAGTGATCGCATTAGAATGCCACGAGGCGGAGTACACTGAGGCTTTCAGCGCAGTCCARGCAATCGTGACCGAGTTTGGCGAGGTAGATTTGGCTGATCGGCTTTTTGCCAATATTCCCGAGTCGATCCCGTTTCTACTGGTGGCTAAACTCTTCGACTTGCTGGCTTGGCAGACAGACGACAACGGCTCGGCGATGACTCGCACTATTGAGCGTTGGCTTGCAGAAGGTACCAATCTGCGCAAGGTTCGGATTGCTCTTAATCTCGATGTCTACCCGTTTCCGGATGAGCGCGAGATGTATCGAGTGTTATCCCTCGTGGTTGAAGCCCATCCGCAGTTGACTGATAAGTGCCAGCAGCTGATCAGCTCTCGGCAAAATCGGTAGCATCTGGTCAGCATCCCAAAGCCCACATCGAATGGGCAGAGGTGATGCTTTCAGTCAGGCGTCTTCGCCCTGAACCAGCATCTTCTCGATGTCGGCGGCGCCGAGCTTTTTCCAGTTTTTGATCTGCCCGGTTTCCAGATCGATGTTGAGCATTAGGTAGTCGCCGTAATGCTCACCCGGGAAGAAGTCCGGAACCTAGCCTGCGTAGCCGCCTACGTCTGCGCCTTGGGCGTCTTTCAGGTCGGCAGCGAAGCCGTCCCGGACCCTGATGCACAGGTGCAGCTCAGTCACGTCTACCTGCTCCGTTTTTTGCTGGTTGATTAATTGAAGAGCACCGGCGCCGTGGCGCAGATCACGCGGATTCAAGATCGAATCGACACGCTTGGTTACGGCATCGACGCCGGCGAGGTGACCGAAGAGGACGAGGCTGAGCAGGTCGCACTACTGCTGAACCTTAAAGCCTGGAAGGCCTACAAGTCCGCCTTGGGCAAGGTAACGGTTCAGCCAACTTGGTATGCCACGCCTGTTTGGCTACCAGAGCTGGTAGCGCCCGTGATCGTGGCCGATCCTGAGGCCCGATCCAAAAGCTGCTGACCTGGTCATGTCCGGCACCGAGCCAGATCCCACCGGCGGTGCCACCCATTACTACGCCACCACCATGCCGAAGGCTCCGGCCTGGACTGTGGGGGCGAAGCAGACGCTGAAGTTTGGACACCACATCTTCTTCAAGGATGTGCCATGAGTCCCGCGTCGTGGAAGTTGGCCGGAGTGCTGGCGCTGCTGCTGGTTACGGCCGGCGGGGTCTGGCAGGTTCAGGATTGGCGCTACGGCAGGCAACTCGCCGAACAGGCCGGCCTACATCAGGACGACCTGAACGCCATCAGCAACGCGGCCGCCGCCCAGGTGCGCGCCGATCAGGCCAAGCGACTGGCCCTCGAGCAGCGCCTATCGGCAAGCGAAGAAACCCACTACAGGAAATTGAGCGATGCACAAAAAGACCAGGCTCGCCTGCGCGATCGCCTTGCCACTTCTGATCTGCGGCTGTMAATCCTCCTCGACGCTGCGGATCCAACCAGTGGCCGTTCAGTGCCAGCCGGTACCGAAGCCGGCGGCGTGGTTTATGGAGGAGCGCGCGCCCGACTTGACCGGCGCATGCTCAACGAATTATCGGAATTACCGACGCCGGCGATCAGGGACTAATCGCGCTGGCTGCGTGCCAAGCCTATGTCAAAGAAGTTGCCACAGGTAAGTAGTAGTTGTTTTCGAACAGTGTGCCAAGCCTCAGCACTCAGCCGGAAAACCTCTTGCTGAGTGCAAGTCAGATGAGGGGCTTTCAATGTTACTCCACGCTGAAATGACCAGCATCATGTAAGATGTTGGTCATTTGGTGTGTGCGCTTGTTAATGATTTAACGAATTTTTCGATGTTATTGATTGTTCGAAGCGAGTGGGTTGATAGTTCGGCCGCGATCCTTTACAAGGTTGTCTTCTATGACGATTTGACTGTCAAAGGCAACGTAATATACACCTGCTTGGGTCTGGCCTTTTATGGCCATCAAGTAACCTCTTGGGTCATTACGCCCCCATGTATCACCTTTGCCGGGCTCCAGTGCATAATAATCGTCACTACCGTCTCGCCCCCATACGCTGACTGCAATTTGGACCGTTCTGCTTGCTCCGTTTGTGATTGTGATGCTCATATTTATATTCCTTTTTGGATTGAGTATTCCATGAGTTGGCTCCCTATTGTTTAAAACAAACGCAGACTTGCCACTGCTACAGAAATCAGTAGTTAGGTTAACTCAATGAATATGCCATATATAATATAGCGATGTTAGATTGCCTGATCTCAAGTTTAGGCAAGACTACAGTCAAGCCTGTAAACGCGTAAATGCAAGGTATCCAGACCTTTATAAATTGACGGTTCCGACGAGTGGTAAAACCTAACCGATCGTCAGCGATAAATTGAGCAATCACCATATCCCTTGGATGCTGTGTTTTTATTCAGTATCGAGGAAGCAATGCAGTTCCTGATCGTGTCCATGAGAGAGCGTGGCGTCGCCAGATCCAAAAGAGACATCGCCAGCACCGAGCCAGTAAAGGGAGATATCATTTTCTCCAGCGCGCCGTCTGACATCCTGAAAAGAACGTCCAGCAGCGCATCTCTGCGGCACGGTGCCTGGCCGGGTGATGTGCCACCGCTTCGGCCTCTTCTTGATGCTCGCCTGACCAGCATGGCAACGCTCGGTTTCACGCTGAGTGGTCTGGAAGAGGTCGATGGGGTGCTTTATGCGCAGTCTTGATATTGCAGGGAGGTATGATTGTGTTCGGTCGGCAGGACGCCGGAATGCAGGGCTTTCTTGTCGAAAGCCTGTAGGGACTTTTGCGGGGAAACGTGAAACACGGTCAATCACGGTACGGCATCGATTGCAGTGGGCGCCGTTCTAAAGGACTGTTTTTTATAGCTTTTTAGCGCCCCTGCAAGCATGGGGTGCTGCATCGCGTTACATGAAGGATGTTTAACGATCGGCAGGACGCCGGAGGAGGGTAAACGCGGGTTAGTTCTGGAACGCTTCCAGAATAGTTATGGAACACATGCCGAGCGGCGCTGACTTCTTCAAACCCCAGAAACGACAAAGCCCTGAAAAATCAGGGCTTTGTCGTATAAAGATGGCGGAGGCGATGGGATTCGAACTCATGGACCTGTCGACTGTAACAGGTCCATGAG
>NZ_JBFTMK010000447.1:0-4290 GCF_056396965.1 Pseudomonas sp. 05N434 | reverse complement strand
GTCGGCCATTGCCGAAGGCTTTGAAGTATTCGTGGTAACCGACTCTTCCGGCACCTTCAACACCACCGTGCAACAAGCGGCGTGGGCACGCATGTCGGCGGCGGGTGCACACCTGCTGAACTGGTTCGCCGTGGCCTGCGAGCTGCAAGGCGACTGGCGCAACGACATGGAAGGCCTGGCCAACCTGTTGTCCCAGCGTCTGCCGAACTACCGCAACCTGATCAACAGCTACACCAAGTTCACCGCCAAGTAAGGCGCTGAAGAAAAATGCCCGCGATGTGCGGGCATTTTTTTGTACTGATCGAATGTTCGCTGCATCAGCGCTTCTGCAACCATCCCAGAAACCCACCTTTCCTGATCGGCACCGGTTTGGCCATCAACGCCTGCCGACTGTTCTGCTGGCGCACCGCCTGCAACTTGTTCAATGCCCGGCCCACTTCGCTGCGCTGTTCCATGCACTGTCGGGTCAGGTTCTTGTCGAGACGGTAGATGATCGAAGATGTCAGTGCGGTGAACGTCGCCTGTGACGGCGTATCGGCCAAGATGCTCTGTTCGCCCATGACTTCGCTTGGCCCCATGCGACCGGCCTCGGTGAAACCATTGCCGTCCGGCACGCTGGCGCTGACGACGCCAGTGGCGATCACGAACAGGCTGTCCGGCACTTCAGCCAGATCCAGCACCACCTCACCGGCGGCGTATTGTTGCGCGACCATCGATTCGGCGAGGCGGTCGCGTTCCTCATGGCTCAGCGAGCGGAAAATCTTCACTTCATCGAGCAGTGCGCGGGCGCGGGTCGAGGGCTCGATCACGCCGTCGGGGTGTCGCGAGATGCCGGCCGCTTCCAGATGGCGATGGGCGAGGTCGAACAATTGATTGCGCACGTCGCTCTTTTTGCCCAGTTCGGCGATGAACCCGCTGACCACGTATTCGGACATCTCTTCGCCAGCCTCTTTGAGCACCGCTTTTGGCGCGGGCGAGAGCAACAGACTGCTGCTGCCTTGCAGCGTGCGGTCGAGGGCGTCGAGCACCCGGCGTGGGCGGATGTGGTTCGCCACCTTGATGCTGATCGACACCCCGTGCAGGTTGTTCGGGCGGCTGAGGTTGACGATCTTGGCCTTGGCCGCCACCGAGTTCGGCACCACGGCCATCGTGCCGGCGCTGCTCAACAGGTGCGTGGCGCGCCAGTTAATGTCCAGCACTTTGCCTTCGACGCCATCGATCACCACAAAGTCGTCCACCTGATAGGGTTTGGTGGTGTTGAGCACAATGCCGGAGAACACGTCAGCCAACGTACTTTGCAGCGCCAGACCGACCACGATGGCGAACACGCCGGAAGTCGCCAGCAGACCCTTGACCGGCAGATCGAGCACATAACCGGCGGCCGCGACGATAGAGGCCAGAAACACCAGCGCACCGATCACGTCCTGCAGCAAACGGCCGCTGTGACCTATGCGACGCATCAGCACCAGACCGAACACCTCGGTGAGCACTCGTGCGGCGTACAACCACCAGATAATCCCCAGCGCCGTTGCACCGAGTTGCGCCACCTGGTCATCGGCAACCAACGGTGTCTGCAACGGGCTGACGCCAGCGTTGATAATCAGCGCGCTGAACGCCAGAAACAGCACCAGCCGCACACCGACCTTTGGCGCGCGATGCTTGAACGGGACGAGGTGCCAGAGCAGGGCGTCGAGCACCAGCAGCAGGGCGCTCCAAGGCAACAGGTGGGCAGAGAAAAGGCTCATGGATTGCACTCCAGCGGGCACAAAAAAACTCGCCACACCCTGAGGTGTGGCGAGAGGTTGGGCTTAGTTCAGATGCGTCTTGAGCTCAGCCGCGGCCTGACGTACCGCCGCTTTGACTTCCGGAATCTGATTCAGCGGATTGAGCAGGCCAAAGTCATGAATCATCCCGTTGTAGCGCACCGAGGTCACCGGCACACCGGCCGCATCGAGGTGGCGGGCGTAACCTTCGCCTTCGTCACGCAGCACGTCGAATTCGGCGGTCTGCACCAGTGCCGCAGGCAGGCCCTTGAGTTGTTCGGCGCTGGCATTCAGCGGCGAGGCATGGATCTGCGCACGCTCGGCCGGGTTGGTGGTGTAGTTGTCCCAGAACCACTGCATCATGCCTTTGGTGAGGAAGTGCCCCTCGGCGAATTGCTGGTACGAGCCGTCGTCGAACTGCGCGTTGGTCACCGGCCACATCAACAGCTGGAAGCGCAGGGCAGGGGTTTTCTGTTCCTTGGCCATCAGCGCCACGACCGCCGCCATGTTGCCGCCGACGCTGTTGCCGGCCACCGCCAGTCGCTTGCCATCGACACCGATCTCTTTGCCATGCTCGGCCACCCATTTGGTCGCGGTGTAGGCCTGGTTGATGGCGGTCGGGTAGTGCGCTTCCGGCGACGGCGTGTAGTCGACGTATACCGCGACTGCGCCGGAGCCCACCACCAGGTCACGGATCAGGCGCTGGTGAGTCGGGAAGTCGCCCAGTACCCAGCCGCCACCGTGGAAGAACATGAACACCGGCAACTCGCCCTTGACCTTGGCCGGACGCACCACTTTCAGGTTGATGGTCTGGCCGTCGACCTTGATCGCCTTGTCGCTGACTTCAACACCCGACAGATCTACCTTCACCGAAGCCTGGGCACCGGTCAGCACCGCGCGGGCGTCTTTCGGGCTCAGTTGTTCCAGCGGTTTGCCACCGCCGGCGGCGAGGGCATCGAGGAAGGCCTGGGTGTTGTGTTCGACACCGGGGCTGCCAGCGGCGAATGCGTTGCCGATGGACAGGGCGAGAACGGAAGTGGCGAGGGTTTTCTTGATGTTCATGTGCAAATCCTTTTTAAATCGTTTGAGTTTTTATGCCTTGGGATCGGGCTGCTGTGGCGCTGGGGTTCAGGCCTCAGCAACACCGTGAGCACAGATTAATAAGATGTCTGAAAGCGAAAAAGCGGCTATAAAGCGATTAACTGTCAACCAGAGAGTGACAATGAACCCGTTCGAAGACATGCGTATTTTTTGCCAGGTCATGGACTCCGGCAGCTTCACGGCGGCGGCCGATCAGTTGGGCCTGTCCAAGCAGTTCGTCAGCCGTCGGCTGATGCAACTCGAAGAGCGCCTCGGTGTGCGCCTGCTCAATCGCTCCACCCGACGGCTGGACGTCACCCCGCTGGGGCAGAGTTATTACGAATCGGCCCTGCGCCTGCTCAGTGAAGTCGAGCAAGTGGAGCAGGGCATCGCCGGCCAGACCATCGAGCCTCGCGGGACCATTCGCCTGAGTGCACCGTTGTCGTTTGCCGTGGCGCATTTGGGCTGTTTGCTGCCAGTATTTTTGCAGCGTTATCGCGACGTCACCGTCGAGGTCGACCTGAGTGATCGTCCGGTGGACTTGCTCGGTGAGGGATACGATTTGGCCTTGCGCATCGGCGTGCTGGAAGACTCGACACTGATCGCCCGGCGCATCGCCGTCATCGAGCGGGTGTACTGCGCCAGCCCGGCGTATCTGGCCGAACGTGGCACGCCGCTTGAACCCGAGGAGTTGCACAGCCACGATTGCCTGCCGTACGGCCATGGCCGCCAGGTGCAATGGCGGTTCGAAGGGCGGGGCAAACCGCTGACCGTCAATGTCACCGGGCGGATGCGGGTCAACAACGGTGAACTGCTCAAGGACGCGGCCATCGCCGGCATGGGCATCACGTACTTGCCGACCTTCATCGTCGATTCGGCCCTGGAGGACGGTCGGTTGGTGCCGGTGCTGGATGATTTCCGCCCCGAGCCGCTGACCTTATCGGCGGTCTACCCGCAGCACCGTCAGGCCTCGCGACCGGTGCAGGCGTTGATCGAGTTCTTGCGTGAGCGGTTGAACCAATAGGAGGGTGCACGCCATCGTTGATTACAAGATCGCAACAAACCCCTGATGTGGTTTTTCCTGACGCTGATCTAGACTCGTGCCGGTCAATCAAAGGCCCGGAATCTGGAGCGTGCAATGGAAATGCCGACAAAGGAAAAAGCCATCGCCAGCAATCGCGATGCATGGAATGACTCCGCCCAACACCACAAAGACACCCCCGAATGGCAGGCCCGTTTGAGTGCGGTGAGCCATGGCGACTTTTCCTGCCTGGATGACACCCTCACCGGGTTGCTCCAACAGGTCGGTGTCGACGGCAAGGATGTGGTGCAACTGGGCTGTAACAATGGCCGGGAAAGCCTTTCACTGTTTGCGCTGGGGGCCCGCAGCGCAGTGGGCGTCGACCAGTCCGGAGCCTTTCTCGATCAGGCCCGGGAGCTGGCATCC
>NZ_JBFTMK010000446.1:0-4292 GCF_056396965.1 Pseudomonas sp. 05N434 | reverse complement strand
CTCACCCAATATTCATTAAACAAATCGACATCAAAAGGAACGCGCCATGTCTAACCGTGAATTGCTCAACCCAACCAACTCCGCCCTGATCCTGATCGACCACCAGCCGCAAATGGCGTTCGGCGTGCAGTCGATCGACCGTCAGACCCTGAAGAACAACACCGTGGGTCTGGCGAAGGCCGCGAAGATTTTCAACGTGCCGACGATCTACACCTCAGTTGAAACCGAAAGCTTCAGCGGCTTCATCTGGCCGGAGTTGCTGGCTGTTCACCCAGAGCAGAAGCCGATCGAGCGCACCTCGATGAACTCCTGGGAAGACAAGGCGCTGGTTGACGCGGTGAAAGCCACCGGCCGCAAGAAGCTGATCATTGCCGCGCTCTGGACTGAAGTCTGCCTGACCTTCCCGGCGCTGGAAGCCCTGGCTGAAGGCTACGAGGTGTACATCGTGACCGACGCGTCTGGCGGCACCACCAAAGAAGCTCACGACATGTCGGTGCAGCGGATGATTCAGGCAGGCGCGGTGCCGGTCACCTGGCAACAAGTGCTGCTGGAATACCAGCGTGACTGGGCACACAAAGACACTTACGAGGCGGTGATGGAACTGGTGCTGGAGCACAGCGGCGCGTATGGCATGGGCGTGGATTACGCCTACACCATGGTGCACAAGGCGCCGCAGCGTCAGGTCAAATAACACCGTTACCCTTGTAGGCGCATGGCTTGCCCGCGAAGGCGGAGTATCAGTCGATAACTATGTTGACTGACACTCCGCCTTCGCGGGCAAGTCGGATCGCCGCACCGCTCGCTCCTATAGGGGCGGTGTTTACATGATGTGTTTTTCCGGCTCCGGAATGTGGCTCGCGCCTAACATGGCCGGAAGCAATCCGGCCCTTAAATCCCCGCCACTCGGCTGCTGATAAAGACTCAATCCGAACTCCGGCAGTACCGCCAGCAGATAATCGAAAATATCCCCCTGAATCCGCTCGTAATCCGCCCACGCCGTGGTGCGGGTGAAACAATAGATTTCCAGCGGAATCCCCTGCGCCGTCGTCTGCATCTGCCGCACCATGCCGGTCATGTTCTGCTGAACCTCCGGGTGACTTTTCAGATACGCCAGCGCATAGGCGCGGAAGGTGCCGATGTTGGTCATCCGCCGACGGTTGGCCGCCATCGCCGCGACGTTGCCCTGGGCTTCGTTCCAGGCCTTGAGCTCGGCTGTCTTGCGGCTCATGTAGTCGGTCAGCAAATGCACCTGGGACAGTTTCTGCTCTTCATCATCGCGAATGAACCGCACGCCGCTGGCGTCGATGAACAGGCTGCGCTTGATCCGCCGTCCTCCGGACTGCTGCATGCCGCGCCAGTTCTTGAACGACTCGGACATCAGGCGCCAGGTCGGGATCGACACAATTGTCTTGTCGAAGTACTGTACGCGTGAGCTAAAACTACAAATGGACATCACAAGTCTATTAAAATCAGTAGCTTAAAATTTTCTGTCCATTGTCCATTTATTCCCAGATCGATGGACAGCACCAGGAACAGGATGGTGAACGCCAGCGCCACGTTGCCGAGGAAGTTCATGCTGGTCTTGCCCAACTCCGGCACCAGGTGCAGGCCGAACTGGATGACCAGCGATGGCGTCATTTGCGCCAGGCGATGAAACACTTTGTTGTGRCGAAAATCGTTGACCCAGTGCAACGCCGGCTGGCGGCCGAGCATTTTGGTCGCATGAAGAATCAGGTAACGMGCCACTCGTCCGAGCACCAGCGCCACCACCAGCAGCAACATCAGCGCGAGTGTGGAATGCAGGAGCGGGTGCTGATCAAGGGCACCCCAGAGGTCTTGGGCGTTGAGCCAGAGCTGTTTGATATCCATGGTTGAAAACGCTTCTTCTGTAGGGCACGACGGGGCGATTAGAGCATTTAAGAGGTTGCGGATGACGTTTTGAGACAAATCAGGCAACAAAAAAGCCACTGTTTGCAGCCGTTTGTATAAAGAAACTCGGCCTTAGCGCTCGAAACCGTTACCCTATGCAGCTGTTTTTTTGTATTTCTTCGAGGTAGCACCCGTGTTTTCCCAATTCGCCCTGCACGAACGTCTGCTCAAAGCCGTGGCCGAGCTTAAATTTGTCGAGCCAACGCCTGTGCAAGCAGCGGCTATTCCGCTGGCGCTCCAAGGGCGTGACCTGCGGGTGACAGCGCAAACCGGCAGCGGCAAAACCGCCGCCTTCGTTTTGCCGATCCTCAACCGCTTGATCGGCCCGGCCAAAGTCCGCGTCAGCATCAAGACCCTGATCCTGCTGCCGACCCGCGAGCTGGCCCAGCAAACCATCAAGGAAGTCGAGCGCTTCGCGCAGTTCACTTTCATCAAGTCCGGCCTGATCACCGGCGGTGAAGACTTCAAGGTCCAGGCCGCCATGCTGCGCAAGGTGCCGRACATCCTGATCGGTACACCAGGCCGGATGATCGAGCAACTGAACGCCGGCAACCTCGACCTCAAGGAAGTCGAAGTGCTGGTGCTCGACGAAGCCGACCGCATGCTCGACATGGGTTTTGCCGAAGATGTGCAGCGTCTGGTGGATGAGTGCACCAACCGCCAGCAGACCATGCTGTTCTCCGCCACCACCGGCGGTTCGGGCCTGCGCGAGATGATCGCCAAGGTCCTGAACAACCCTGAGCACTTGCAGCTCAACGCGGTCAGCCAGCTGAACGACACCACGCGTCAGCAAATCATTACCGCTGACCACAACCAGCACAAAGAACAGATCGTGAACTGGCTGCTGGCCAACGAGACCTATCAGAAGGCCATCGTGTTCACCAACACCCGGGCCATGGCCGACCGTATCTACGGCCGCCTGGTGGCACAGGAATACAAAGCGTTCGTCCTGCACGGCGAGAAAGACCAGAAAGACCGCAAACTGGCCATCGACCGCCTGAAGCAGGGCGGGGTGAAAATCCTCGTCGCCACCGACGTCGCCGCCCGCGGTCTGGACGTGGAAGGCCTGGACTTGGTGATCAACTTCGACATGCCGCGCAGCGGCGACGAATACGTTCACCGCATCGGTCGCACCGGCCGCGCCGGCAACGATGGCCTGGCCATCTCGCTGATCTGCCACGGCGACTGGAACCTGATGTCGAGCATCGAGCGCTACCTCAAGCAGAGCTTCGAGCGCCGCACCATCAAGGAAGTCAAAGGCACCTACGGCGGACCGAAAAAGGTCAAGGCCTCGGGCAAAGCCGTTGGCGTGAAGAAGAAAAAGGTCGACGCCAAGGGCGACAAGAAGAAAACCGGCGCCAAGGCTCCGACCAAGCGCAAGATCGCCAACCGCCCGAAGACCGACGCCCTGTCGCTGGTCAGCAAGGACGGCATGGCGCCATTGAAACGCCGTAAGCCGGAAGCGCCGGCGGCTGAATAAAGCGTCGTAGCGATCCAATAAAAACCCGGACAGTGTCCGGGTTTTTTTACGTCAAAAGATCTTGCCATCTAACCCCCGGCTTTGTTCTTCGCCGATTCCAACTCCTTCAAACGCTGATCGATCACCTGGCACTTGTCCGGCAAATCCTTGCAAAACAGAACTCAACCTGTCGCTGGGCGTCAGCCTGACCTCCGAACAAGTCGCGGCCCTGACCCACGACATTGTCTGGATGGAGAATGCCGAGGTAAATGGCGAGCAAGTACTGGTGCCGGTGCTGTACCTGGCCAACGCCAACAATCGCCTGGCCGCCAACGGCGCCTTGGTCCAGGGCAGCGACGTGACCCTGATCGCCGGCAAAGACCTGAACAACGCCGGCACCTTGCGCGCCTCCAACAACCTGTCGGCCACCGCCACCAACGACCTGGTCAACAGCGGCCAACAGCGCCACGCTTAAACGCTTCCCGCAGCTGGAAGTGCAGGYGGATGTCGATCAGCCATTCCAGGTGTCGGGTTATTCGAATGGCGCGGGTGTTGGGAGTATCTATAGCTGCGGCCCGATCAAAACCACTTTCACACCAGAAAGAAGCAAGGTCTATTTGGTGGAGTTCCAGTTTGTTGGTAGCCGCTGTGAACAGCATGTCTACGATATAACTCAGCCTCAGGAACGCATTCCTGTGACGAGCGTGCCTTCTGCGTAAAGGACGCTCAGTTATTTGTAATCACTAGGCAAATCGGGCGACCCATATATCTATCCATGGGTGGAATCTCTGTCATAGATAGGGACTCTTTGTGGTTGGGTTGCCAAACCCGGTCGCCTTTTGGGCTACCGGGCTGACTATAGTCTTCATCCTTCAAGCATTCCCCCCATGGCAGCAACTAGCTG
>NZ_JBFTMK010000445.1:0-4298 GCF_056396965.1 Pseudomonas sp. 05N434 | reverse complement strand
GTTCTCATGCGTCTGACCCAGATTTTCGCCGCTGCAGCCATTGCGTTGGTCAGCACCTTTGCCGTCGCCGATGACGCGGCCGACCAAGCCATTCGTAAAAGCCTGGAAAACCTCCAGCTCGACGTGCCGGTCGAAACCATCACCGCCAGCCCGCTGCCAGGTCTGTACGAAGTCAAGCTCAAGGGCAGCCGCGTGCTTTACGCCAGCGCCGACGGCCAATACGTGGTTCAGGGCTACCTGTTCCAGCTCAAGGACGGTAAACCGGTCAACCTGACCGAGAAGACCGAACGCCTGGGCATTGCCAAACTGATCAATGGCATTCCTGTGGCTGAAACCGTGGTCTACCCGGCCATCGGCGAAACCAAGTCGCACATCACCGTGTTCACCGACACCACTTGCCCGTATTGCCACAAGCTGCACGCCGAAGTGCCTGAGCTGAACAAACGCGGCATCGAAGTGCGTTATGTTGCGTTCCCGCGCCAGGGCCTGGGCTCGCCGGGTGACGAGCAACTGCAAGCCGTGTGGTGTTCGAAAGACAAGAAAGCCGCCATGGACAAAATGGTCGATGGCAAGGAAATCAAGGCCGCCAAGTGCGATAACCCGGTGTCCAAGCAGTTTGCCCTCGGTCAGTCGATTGGCGTGAACGGTACACCGGCCATCGTTTTGGCTGACGGTCAGGTCATTCCGGGCTACCAGCCTGCGCCACAAGTCGCCAAACTGGCACTGGGCGCGAAGTAAATTCGCATCGTCACGGCCAGCCTTTGACGAGCGTGGTCCGGCGGCAGCATTTGCCGGGCCATCAATAGAGAGCCGCGAACCTGCGGCTGTTTTCACGGCCGGCCTCGAGTCGGCCGTTTTATGGGGAGTTCACAGTGAAACCGGTCAAAGTAGGCATCTGTGGGTTAGGGACCGTCGGTGGCGGTACCTTCAACGTACTTCAGCGCAACGCCGAGGAAATTGCTCGTCGTGCCGGGCGTGGAATCGAAGTGGCACAAATTGCCATGCGCACGCCAAAGCCTCAGTTCCAGACGACCGGTATTGCGATTACCAACGATGTCTTCGAAGTGGCCACGAACCCTGAGATCGACATCGTCATAGAGCTGATGGGCGGCTATACCGTTGCCCGCGAGCTGGTACTCAAGGCCATCGAGAATGGCAAGCATGTGGTCACCGCGAACAAGGCACTGATTGCCGTTCACGGTAATGAAATTTTCGCCAAGGCTCGCGAGAAGGGCGTGATCGTTGCGTTCGAAGCGGCCGTGGCCGGCGGCATTCCGGTGATCAAGGCGATCCGTGAAGGCCTGTCCGCCAACCGTATCAACTGGGTGGCCGGCATCATCAACGGCACCGGTAACTTCATCCTTACCGAAATGCGTGAAAAAGGCCGGACCTTCGAAGACGTGCTGGCCGAAGCGCAGGCCCTGGGTTACGCCGAAGCCGACCCGACGTTCGACGTCGAAGGCATCGACGCCGCCCACAAGCTGACGATCCTGGCGTCCATCGCGTTCGGCATTCCGCTGCAATTCGACAAGGCCTACACCGAAGGCATCACCAAGCTGACCACCGCTGACGTGAACTACGCCGAAGCGCTGGGCTATCGCATCAAGCACCTGGGCGTGGCGCGCAGCACCGCGGCCGGTATCGAGTTGCGCGTGCACCCGACGCTGATCCCGGCCGATCGCCTGATCGCCAACGTCAACGGCGTGATGAACGCGGTGATGGTCAACGGTGATGCTGCCGGTTCGACTCTGTTCTACGGTGCTGGCGCCGGTATGGAACCGACCGCTTCGTCGGTAATCGCCGATCTGGTGGACGTGGTTCGCGCCATGACCTCCGACCCGGAAAACCGTGTACCGCACCTGGCCTTCCAGCCGGATTCGCTGTCGGCCCACCCGATCCTGCCGATCGAAGCCTGCGAAAGCGCTTACTACCTGCGCATTCAGGCCAAGGACCATCCGGGCGTGTTGGCCCAGGTGGCGAGCATCCTGTCGGAGCGCGGCATCAACATCGAATCGATCATGCAGAAGGAAGTCGAGGAACACGACGGCCTGGTGCCGATGATCCTGCTGACCCATCGCGTGCTGGAACAGCACATCAACGATGCGATCGCTGCCCTGGAAGCCTTGGCGGGCGTGGTCGGTCCGGTTGTACGGATCCGCGTCGAGCACCTGAACTAAGCCGTTATCGTTCACCGGGCCCGCACGCGGGCCCGGCATTGCGAACACTGTCCATTGGAGTCAGTCATGCGTTACATCAGTACCCGCGGCCAGGCACCGGCCCTGAATTTCGAAGACGTCCTGCTGGCCGGTCTAGCCACCGACGGCGGTCTGTACGTCCCGGAAAACCTGCCACGTTTCACTCAGGAAGAAATCGCTTCCTGGGCCGGCCTGCCGTATCACGAACTGGCCTTCCGGGTGATGCGCCCGTTCGTCACCGGCAGCATCCCCGATGCCGATTTCAAAAAGATTCTTGAAGAAACGTACGGCGTGTTTTCCCACAACGCCGTTGCGCCGTTGCGTCAGCTGAACAGCAACGAATGGGTGCTGGAGCTGTTCCACGGCCCGACCCTGGCGTTCAAGGACTTCGCCCTGCAACTGCTCGGTCGCCTGCTCGACTATGTGCTGGAAAAGCGCGGTGAGCGCGTGGTGATCGTCGGCGCTACCTCCGGTGACACCGGTTCGGCGGCCATCGAAGGCTGCAAGCATTGCGAAAACGTCGACATCTTCATCCTGCACCCACACAACCGCGTGTCCGAAGTGCAGCGTCGCCAGATGACCACCATCTTCGGCGAGAACATCCATAACATCGCCATCGAAGGCAACTTCGATGACTGCCAGGAAATGGTCAAGGCGAGCTTCGCCGACCAGAGCTTCCTCAAGGGCACTCGCCTGGTAGCGGTGAACTCGATCAACTGGGCGCGGATCATGGCCCAGATCGTTTACTACTTCCACGCAGCCCTGCAACTGGGTGGCCCGGCGCGTTCGGTATCGTTCTCGGTGCCGACCGGCAACTTCGGCGATATCTTCGCCGGTTACCTGGCGCGCAACATGGGCCTGCCGATCAACCAGTTGATCGTCGCCACCAACCGCAACGACATCCTGCACCGCTTCATGAGCGGCAATCAGTACGTCAAGGAAACCCTGCACGCCACGCTGTCGCCGTCCATGGACATCATGGTCTCGTCGAACTTCGAACGCCTGCTGTTCGACCTGCACGGTCGCAACGGCGCGGCGATTGCCGGTTTGATGGACACCTTCAAGCAGGGCGGCGGTTTCAGCGTCGAGCAGGAACGCTGGACCGAGGCGCGCAAGCTGTTCGATTCGCTGGCCGTGGATGACGCCCAAACCTGCGAAACCATTGCCGAAGTCTTCGAGCAAACCGGCGAGCTGCTGGACCCGCACACCGCCATCGGCGTGAAGGCCGCGCGCGAATGCCGTCGCAGCCTGGATATCCCGATGGTGATCCTGGGCACGGCTCATCCGGTCAAATTCCCGGACGCGGTGGAAAAAGCCGGTGTAGGAAAAGCACTCGAACTACCTGCACATCTTTCTGATTTGTTTGAGCGAGACGAGCGTTGCACCGTGTTGCCGAATGACCTGAAAGCCGTGCAGGCCTTTGTCAGTCAGCATGGCAACCGCGGCAAGCCACTGTAACCGGTAAAAGCTGTCACATTTTGAAGCCCGTCTCCTGACGGGCTTTCTCATTTCTGCATGCCACACTTGTCGGGTTTCGTAAATGAAGAGCCGCCCATGAAGGGCGGGCGAGACGATCACCAAGGAAGTGGCAATGCTGTTTTTTAGAGGGTTTAAACCAGCTGCGTGCTGGATATTTCTGGTCGGCGCCATGAGCGTTGCTCAATGGGGGCTGGCGGCGCAATTGGCGGCTTATGAGCCCCGGGGGGCGGTCGCCGAGGCCGCTATCGGGCTAGACGCTCAGGAGCTGCAATGGATTGCGGAACATCCGACGGTCACCGTCGCGTCGGCGCAGTACCCGTTGTATCTGTTCAAGGATGAGCATGGACACTGGAGCGGGTTGAACAACGATGTGCTCAACCGCATCAGCGCCATGACAGGGCTGAAGTTCCTCCATGAAGAGACGTTTTCCACCGATCAATTGCTGGAGCGGCTGGAAAGCGGCGCGGCAGACATTAGCACCACACTGGCAATGAGTGAGGAGCGCAAGGAGTTCCTGGATTTCAGTCATGCGTTCGGTGGTGCGGGCTGGGTGTTCGTCGGGCGAGCGGGCGCGCCAGCGGTGCAATCCATGCAGCAGCTGTCGAAAAGAGTACTGGTGCTGCC
>NZ_JBFTMK010000444.1:0-4306 GCF_056396965.1 Pseudomonas sp. 05N434 | reverse complement strand
CGCCAGTGGGACGTCGCTTAAATCAGTCCTCGTTAAATTTTTTTTCATGGTCCTCGTTCCTATTCAACAGACGATCTGCTGCCGCCAAAGGCCGGTCAGGTCACCCAGGCTTTATCCCCGCAGCTGCGGGGTTTATCCAGAGGACACTGGAAATGACACAGGCAATTGCATCGCCCATCGTTCACGACCTGATCGGCGTTGGTTTCGGCCCTTCGAACCTGGCCCTGGCCATCGCCCTGCAAGAGCGCGGGCCGAGCCAGGGCGAGCTGGATGTGCTGTTTCTCGACAAGCAGGCGGACTACCGCTGGCACGGCAACACCCTGGTCACCCAGAGCGAACTGCAGATTTCTTTTCTCAAGGACCTGGTGACGCTGCGCAACCCGACCAGCCCGTATTCCTTCGTCAACTACCTCAAGCACCATGGTCGTCTGGTGGACTTCATCAACCTCGGCACCTTCTATCCGTGCCGCATGGAGTACAACGACTACCTGCGCTGGGTCGCCGGGCAATTCACCGGGCAGAGTCGCTACGGCGAGGAAGTGCTGACCATCGAGCCGGTGCTGCATAACCATCAGGTCGAGGCGTTGCGAGTGATCTCGCGTGATACCCAGGGTTTGCAGCATGTGCGTACCACCCGTTCGGTGGTGGTCAGCGCCGGCGGTACACCGCGCATTCCCGAAGCGTTCAAGGCACTGAAGGATGACGGTCGGGTGTTCCACCATTCCCAGTATCTGGAGCGCATGGCCAGGCAACCGTGCGTGAACAACCAACCGATGAACATCGCGATCATCGGCGGCGGGCAGAGCGCGGCGGAGGCCTTCATCGACCTCAACGACAGCTTCCCGTCGGTGCAGGTGGACATGATCCTGCGCGGCTCGGCCTTGAAACCGGCCGATGACAGCCCCTTCGTCAACGAAGTGTTCTCGCCGGAGTTCACCGACCTGGTGTTCCAGCAGGCCAGCAGTGAACGCGAGCGTCTGGTCAACGAGTACCACAACACCAACTATTCGGTGGTGGACATCGACCTGATCGAACGCATCTACGGGATCTTCTACCGGCAGAAAGTCTCGGGCGTTGCGCGCCATGCGTTCCGCACCCTGACTACCGTCGAAAAAGCCACCGCGACCGAGCGCGGTATCGAGCTGGCGATGCGCAACAACGCCACTGGCGAAGTCACGGTTCACCGCTACGACGCCGTGGTGCTGGCCACCGGTTACGAGCGGCAGATGCACCGCAAACTGTTGGCGCCGCTGGAACAATACCTGGGCGATTTCGAAGTCGATCGCAATTACAGGCTGATCACCGACGAGCGTTGCAAGGCCGGCATCTACATGCAGGGTTTCTGCCAGGCCAGCCACGGCTTGAGCGACACCTTGCTGTCGATCCTGCCGATCCGCGCCGATGAAATTGCCGGCTCGTTGTATGACCATGGCAAATCCCGTGGCCGATCGGTGAGGGACGTGTTGTTGGCGACTGCCAGCTGAGATTTTGTGGCGAGGGGGCTTGTCGGAACGCCGCACCGCCCCCTCGCCACAGGTTTGCGATCAACCTGAACCCTTCCTGAAGAACCCCGAGATTCCCCCTGCAACACCCCTGCGCAGCGTTTACTCTCTAGATATCGCGGCGTAAGCTTCACGCGTTTTCATCAATTAGCGGAGACCCACAGTGGGTACTTGTTCGAGTGACAGTTGTCGGCCGGTCTCGGTAACCGGCATTTTCCCGGCAAGATAACGCGCAGCCTTTTTGTGCCGTTGTCTCGCCGTAAAGCGAGCAGCGGCATCCCGATCGTGGCCGGTTTTGGCCCGACTCCCGACGTCCTCTCATCGACGCTGAACAGCGTGTGATGTTCGACCCCGTGTCGTCATCGCAGCGCCTCGACACGCCTGCTCGACGGTTTCCCGGCTGACCCTGGGGGGGCACTGCCATGAACCTGACCTGGCTGAAAGAATTCTTCGCCGGATTCCTGCGAAACCGTCACATCGCCCGGCACTTCCGTCGACTGGCGCTGCTGGAAAGCTTCACCGACACCACGGTCAGCCGTGAAGTCCCGCCGACGCTCGCGCAAACCCTGGTCGCCGCTGCCAACAGCGACACCGGCCAATTGCTGGATAACCTCGGCAGCCACACCGACGGCCTGAGTGAAGCCGAAGCCGATGCCCTGCGCGAGCAATATGGCCTCAATGAAGTCGAGCACGAGCAACCGCTGCCGTGGTGGACGCACCTGTGGCACTGCTACAAAAACCCGTTCAACCTGCTGCTGACCTTGCTGGCGGTGATCTCCTGGCTGACCGAAGACATGAAAGCCGCCATCGTGATTTTCTCGATGGTGGTGCTCTCGACCTTGCTGCGTTTCTGGCAGGAAACCAAATCCAACCAGGCCGCCGACGCGCTCAAGGCGATGGTCAGCAACACCGCCACGGTGATGCGTCGGGAGGTGGCGAACAACGGTGCGCAACGCCTCGAATTGCCGATCAAGCAACTGGTGCCGGGTGACCTGATCGTGCTCTCGGCCGGTGACATGATTCCTGCCGATTGCCGAGTGCTCAACGCCAAGGACCTGTTCGTCAGCCAGGCCGCGATGACCGGTGAATCGATGCCGGTGGAAAAATTCCCACGTCAGCAGGACAACCACACCCACAACCCGCTGGACCTCGACAACATCCTGTTCATGGGCACCAACGTGGTGTCCGGCACGGCCATGGCGCTGATTCTCACCACTGGCAACAACACCTATTTCGGCGCGCTGGCGCAGCGGGTCGGTGCCACCGATCGTGCGCCGACTTCGTTTCAGACCGGAGTCAACAAGGTCAGCTGGTTGCTGATCCGCTTCATGTTCGTCATGGCGCCGCTGGTGTTGTTCATCAACGGTTTCACCAAGGGTGACTGGACCGAAGCGTTGCTGTTCGCGCTGTCGATCGCCGTGGGCCTGACCCCGGAAATGCTGCCGATGATTGTCACCTCGACCCTGGCAAAAGGCGCGGTGTTCCTGTCGCGCAAAAAAGTCATCGTCAAACGCCTCGATGCGATCCAGAACTTCGGCGCCATGGACGTGCTCTGCACCGACAAGACCGGCACCCTGACCCAGGACAAAATCTTCCTCGCGCGCAACGTCGATGTCTGGGGCAACGATTCCGATGACGTGCTGGAAATGGCCTACCTCAACAGCTACTACCAGACCGGCCTGAAAAACCTGCTGGACGTGGCCGTGCTGGAACACGTGGAGATCCACCGTGAACTGAAAGTCGGCACGGCGTTTCGCAAGGTCGACGAGATTCCGTTCGACTTCACCCGTCGGCGCATGTCGGTGGTGGTGGCCGAGCGTGATCAGCCGCATCTGCTGATCTGCAAAGGCGCGGTGGAGGAAGTGCTGGCGGTGTGCACCCGGGTGCGCCATGGCGATGCCGACGAGGCGCTGAGCGATGAATTGCTGGCGCGGATTCGCCAAGTCACCGCCACCTTCAATGCCGAAGGCCTGCGGGTGGTGGCGGTGGCGGCGCGGCCAATGATCGAGGGGCGCGACACTTACAGCCTGGCCGATGAACAGGCGCTGACGCTGATCGGTTATGTGGCTTTCCTCGATCCACCGAAGGAAAGCACCGCGCCGGCGCTCAAGGCCCTGGCCGCGCACGGTGTGGCGGTGAAAGTGCTGACTGGCGACAACGAACTGGTGACCGCGAAAATCTGCCGTGAAGTCGGGCTGGAACAGCAAGGCCTGCTGATGGGCAACGACATCGAGCGCATGAGCGACGCCGAGCTGGCGGTGGCGGTCGAGACCACCAACGTCTTCGCCAAACTCACGCCGTCGCACAAGGAACGCATCGTCCGCCTGCTCAAGGGCAACGGTCACGTGGTCGGTTTCATGGGCGACGGCATCAACGATGCGCCAGCCCTGCGCACTGCTGACATCGGCATTTCGGTGGACAGCGCGGTGGACATCGCCAAGGAAGCGGCGGACATCATTCTTCTGGAAAAAAGCCTGATGGTGCTGGAGGAGGGCGTGCTGGAAGGGCGGCGGACCTTCGCCAACATGCTCAAGTACATCAAAATGACCGCCAGCTCGAACTTCGGAAACGTGTTCTCGGTGCTGGTGGCCAGTGCGTTCATTCCGTTCCTGCCCATGCTGCCGATGCACCTGCTGGTGCAGAACCTGCTCTATGACATTTCGCAGATCGCCATCCCGTTCGATAACGTCGATGAAGACATGCTGAAACAGCCCCAACGCTGGCAGCCAGCGGACGTCGGACGCTTCATGCTGTTTTTCGGCCCGATCAGTTCGATCTTCGACATCAGCACCTTTGCCTTGATG
>NZ_JBFTMK010000443.1:0-4308 GCF_056396965.1 Pseudomonas sp. 05N434 | reverse complement strand
GTCATGAAAGCGTCAAACGCCCGCCGCTGGGCCGATCTGCCGTTACGCGGCAAAGCCCTCGTGGTGATTTCCCTGCCGTTGGTGATTCTGTTGCTCTCGCTGGTGCTGATCTACACCACCGAACGGCAGACCGCGCGCGCGGAAGAAGACGTGCGCCGCGTGCTGCTGGTGCAAGGCGATATTCAGGCGGTGCACACCCTGCTCGCCGAGGCCGCCGCCAGCGTGCGCGGCTATCTGCTGACCCATCGCGAGGATTTCCTGCCAGGTTACCGGCAAGCCAAGCCCTTGATCGAATCGGCCCTGCAGCGGCTCGACCGCAACGTTCGCGATCAGCGGGTGCGTAAACATCTGGAGGCGATCACGCCGCTGATCGACACCAAGGTCGAAGGTCTGGTTGAACTGCTCGATGATCGCAACGCAACCCCAGAGTCTATCACCACGATCCTGATCAACAACAAACATGTCCTCGACGAATTACGCGAACGCATCAGCGCCATGCGCACGCTTGAGGACACCCTGCTGGCCGAGCGCACCGCAGCGGCGGCCTCCACTCGACAGCGCCTGTTGTTCTCCACCTTGCTGGCCGCTGTTTGCGGGTTGTTCGGCGCCATTGTCGCGGTGCTGTTTCTGTCCAAAGGCATCGTCGCCCGGGTGCAGCAGGTTCAGCGTAACGCCCAACGGCTGGCACTCGGTCAGCCGTTATTGCCGCAACCGCCGGAGAACGATGAGATCGGTCAATTGGGCACGCGCCTGGTCGAGGCCGGGCTGTTACTGGCCGAACGCGAACGAGCCTTGCGCGACAACGAAGAACGCTTGCGGCTGATCATCGACGGGGTGAAGGACTACGGTATCTTCGCCCTCGACACACGCGGCTTCGTCACCAGTTGGAATGCCGGCGCCGAACGGATCAAGGGCTACACCGAACAGGAGATCGTCGGCCAGCATTTCTCGGTGTTTTATCTGCCGCAAGAATGTCCGCAGCATCCCGACATGGCGCTGCGCGAGGCCACACGCAATGGTCATTACATGGAGGAGGCCTGGCGTTGCCGCAAGGATGGCAGCCGCTTCTGGGCCAGTGTGGTGATTACCGCCCAGTACGACAGCAGTGGCGCCCTGCGCGGGTTCTCCAAGATCACCCGCGACATCACCGATCGCCGTGTTGCCGAGATCGCGCTAAGTACTGCGCGGGAAGAAGCGGAACGCGCCAGCCGCGCCAAAAGCGAGTTTCTGTCGCGCATGAGCCACGAACTGCGTACTCCGCTCAACTCGATTCTCGGCTTCGCGCAACTGCTGGATATGGATTCGCCCAAAGGGCAGCGGGCGCAGATCGGTCACATCCTGCGGGCCGGGCAACACCTGCTGACCCTGATCAACGAAGTGCTGGACATCGCCAAGATCGAAGCCGGGCGGCTGCCGCTCAACGTTGAGGCTGTGCCCCTGGCGGTGGTGCTGCAAGAAGCCCTGACGCTGGTGTCGCCCATGGCCTGCGACGCCGGCATTCAACTGGTGGAACTGCCGATGCTGGCCGCCGACAGCGGGATCGTCGCCGATCGGCAACGGCTGGTTCAGGTGCTGCTGAACCTGTTGTCCAACGCGATCAAATACAACCGGCCCCAGGGTCAGGTGCACATTGAGGTCAGGGTTCATCAACAACGAATTGCAGTATCGGTCTGCGATACCGGCAAGGGCATTGCAGCTGATCGGCAGGACCAACTGTTCAAGCCGTTCGAACGCCTGGAGACCGACCCGAACGTTGAAGGCACGGGCCTCGGCCTGGCGTTGAGCAAAAGTCTTCTGGAAATGATGAACGGCAGCCTGACCGTCAAAAGCCAACCCGGCAACGGCTCCAGTTTCACCCTGGAGCTACCCTTCGAGCGATTGCCGTCAACCACTGAGCCACCAGCGGCACTGATCAGCCCGCCAACCGCAACGCCCGCCCTCGCCGCCCCCGATTACCAGGGCAAAGTGCTGTGCATCGAAGACAATCTGTCGAGCCTGGCCCTGATCGAAACCCTGCTGCAGCGACGGCCACACATCCAGTTGCTCTCAAGCATGCAGGGGCAAATGGGCCTGGACCTGGCCCGGCAACATGCGCCGCAGCTGATTTTGCTGGATGTGGCGCTGCCGGATCTTGACGGTTTCAACGTTCTGCAGCGCTTGCGTCTGTCCTCCAGCACCCGCGCCACGCCCGTGCTGATGATCACCGCCGATGCCAGCGACCTCACTCACCAGGCCTTGCTGGAAGCAGGAGCGACCGCGGTGCTGACCAAGCCGATTCATATTCCTTCATTCCTCGCCCATCTTGACCAGCACCTACCGGAGCCCGTGTGAACACCGACCTGCGCATTCTGATCATCGACGACCAACGACCCAACCTCGATTTGATGGAGCAGTTGCTGGTCCGCGAAGGCCTGACCAATGTACTGAGCAGCACCCAGCCGCTGCGAACCCTGGACCTGTTCAACAGCTTCGAGCCGGACCTGGTGATTCTCGACCTGCACATGCCGGAGTTCGACGGCTTTGCCGTGCTCGAACAGCTCAACCGGCGCATTCCGGCCGGYGAATACCTGCCGATCCTCGTGCTCACCGCCGACGCCACCCGCGATACCCGCCTGCGCGCGCTGGCCCTGGGCGCCAAGGACTTCATCAGCAAGCCATTGGACGCCCTGGAAACCATGCTGCGGGTCTGGAACCTGCTAGAGACCCGCGCACTGTATAAAGCCCTGCGCACGCTGGTCCCTGCGGATCAAATCGAGTTGCTGCGTCAGTTAAGGCCGCAGCCAGTTAGCTGATTGCAGGGGCGGAATCACTGACGATTTGCCGCTGAAAGCCGGATTGCGTGGCTGGCTTGGCGTCTTCACGACTGGCGGCTGCAGAAAGCCCAGCAAGGCTCGCTGCGTGTCATGCCAGGCCGTGGGGTGTTCCATGTCGAGGAAATGCCCGGTGTTCTCGATGGTCTGAAACTGCGCCTTGGGGGTATGCGCCGCAAACAGACGGGCGTCTTCCACCGAGGTGTACTCGTCCCATTCACCGTTGATAAACAGCAGCGGGACTTCGATGGCATCGGCACAAGACACGTAGCAGTGAGTGTCCTGGGTCAACACCTCATTGACGTGAAAATGCATCTGCCGGTATTCGTGTTCGTCCAGGCTGCTGACATGGCGCTCATTGAAACGCTTGAACAGCGACGGCAGGTGTTTGCCGATCGTGCTGTTGATCAAACGCCCGACGTTGCGTCGATCGCAGGCATGGAGAAAGTGCCGCCCGCTCTCCAGATACTCACGCATCGGTGTGTTGATCCGCGCGGCGAATGAACTGATCACCGCCTTTTCGATCCGGCGGGGCCGCTGGGCCAGCGCTACTAAGGTCGCCGCGCCACCCCAGGAAAAGGACAGCACATGCTGGGCGCGAAAGTGCTCGATCAACTCCAGCAGTATTTCGGCCTCGTCTTCCTTGCGGATCGGTTGGTCATGCCGGTTGTGTTGTTTCGATTGACCGGCGTAGGGCTGATCGTAGAGGACCACATTGAAGCGTGGCCGCAGGTAACGCACCGTTTGCGCAAAGGATGCGGTCGTTGCCAGCGAGCCATTGACCAGAATGATCGTCTTGTCAGCAGCGGCGTTGAGATAGTGCTCGGTATAAACCTTGTACTTTTTACCAATCTCGACGATGGCAGTTTTCGGCATCATTTCATTCTATTCCTTGAACAAATTGGACCAGACACACAGCGTGGTCGACTGTCCGGCTTCCTCCGGACAAGCCTGACAGCACAAACCAGCGACAACGGTACAAGGGCGCTGAGATGAACGCCATGACCAATGAGTCACAACCCGACCAGCGGTTTCCAGTTAAGCAGGAATTCTCCCGTGTGCAAGCTCACAAGCTCGAAAGCATCTGCCCAGACGCTTCGCCGGCATCAGCCTATGCTTGTTGATTGCCCCACCCTTTTCATCTGCCCAACAAGGAGTTGAAAAATGTCGCTAACGCTTTACTACCATCCGCTGTCGTCGTACTGCCACAAAGTGCTCATCGCGCTTTACGAAAACGGCATCGAGTTCGACAGAAGAATCATCGATCTCACGGACGCCGCCGACCGCGCAGAGCTTCAGGCATTGTGGCCAATCGGAAAATTCCCGGTACTTCGCGATCATGCTCGTCAACGTAATCTGCCGGAGTCCAGCGTCATCATCGAGTACCTGGATCGCCTGTATCCAGGTGAACAGCGCCTGGTTCCGGACGATTGGGAGACCGCGTTGGAGGTGCGCTTATGGGACCGGTTTTTCGACAATTATCTACAAACGCCGGTCC
>NZ_JBFTMK010000442.1:0-4311 GCF_056396965.1 Pseudomonas sp. 05N434 | reverse complement strand
GGGTTGTCCTTGTGCAGGTCGGAGCCGAAGTCGAAGTTGGTGAAACCGATGTAGGTCAACGAAGCGCCGTTGCTGAAACTGCTGATGGGCACGATGTATTTGAGCTGGGCGCGGTAGCCGTCCCACGAATACTCGTTGCTGGCGCCGTAGTTTTCCCACTGGTAGCGACCGTAGAAGTTGGCCGACAGATTGACCCGCGAATGGGTGTCGATGTCGGTGCCGAGGCCGCTGTACAGCGTGTTGGCGCGGTTGGCACTGTTGCTGCCGTGGTCGTAGATCCAGTCGAACGCCACGTACCATTCCTTGAACGGCCCGACGGCCAGACTGCGGCCGGCGAGGTAGTCGATGGAAATCCGTGGTTCGTGCTCCATGAACACTGGCGAGCCGTGGTCCCATACGCCTTTGTCATGGCTGTTGCCGATGTCGAAGATCTTCGGAATGTCGATGTAGCCGTACAACTCGAACGGCCCCTTGCGGCCGAAGTACTCGTATTCCAAGTAGATGTCGTCGGCCGGTTGCGGGCCGAAACTGATGTCCTTGCTGCCGATGACGGTCAGGTCCTGATTGAACCAGTCCGACAGGTACGCGCCTTTTTTTGGTGGGTTGGCTTCAGGGCTGAGGGCTTCGCCCTGGGCGGATTCTTCGGTGGTGGTCGGTTGGGCCAACGCGGAGCTGCTGAGTAGTCCTGTAACGCTGGCCAACAGCAAGGAAACAGCAAACGTGCGCGAGCAAGTCACGCGACTGGAGGTGCAATGCATTAAAAGTCCCTTTTCGTGCGTATCGAAGCCCCGATGGTGCGGGCTTGTGCGGTTTAAGTGGCGAACAGGCCGGTATCGGCGACTCGCAAACGTTTGCACAAGCTATACCAATTTTCGCAATGCGCTGAAAAGCCGGAGGAATTGGCGGTTTTACTGTCCTTTTGGTCAAGGATTTCGAGGGGCGGGGGAAAGGCGGGGAGCTGAATGCACCAAAGTGAGTTTCGCTGCACAAAGATCGTTCTTACGCGGCTTCTGCCAAATGGGGTTGCTGTAGAATCCTCGCCATTGACTTCACAAGGTGCATCCCATGAGCGAGCCGATACGTCTGACCCAATACAGCCACGGCGCAGGTTGCGGCTGCAAGATTTCGCCCCAGGTGCTGGAGGTGATTCTGGCCGGCAGCGGGGCGCAGAACCTGGACCCGAAACTCTGGGTTGGCAACGCCTCGCGCGATGACGCGGCGGTGTATGCCATCGATGAAGAGCGCGGCGTGGTGTCGACCACTGACTTCTTTATGCCGATCGTCGACGATCCGTTCGATTTCGGCCGTATCGCCGCCACCAACGCCATCAGCGACATTTACGCCATGGGCGGCGATCCGTTGATGGCGATTGCGATCCTCGGCTGGCCGGTCAATGTGCTGGCGCCGGAGATTGCCCGGGAAGTGATTCGCGGCGGGCGGTCGGTCTGCGATGAAGCGGGAATCCCCCTGGCCGGCGGCCATTCCATCGACGCACCTGAGCCGATCTTCGGCCTGGCCGTGACCGGACTGGTGGAAAAGCGCCACATGAAGCGCAACGACACCGCCACCGCCGGATGCCGGCTCTATCTCACCAAACCCTTGGGCATCGGCATCCTCACCACCGCCGAGAAAAAGGGCAAGTTGCGCAATGCCGACATCGGCCTGGCCCGCGACTGGATGTGCACCCTGAACAAACCCGGAAGCCGTTTTGGCAAGCTCGATGGCGTGACCGCAATGACTGACGTCACCGGTTTCGGCCTGCTCGGGCATCTGGTGGAAATGGCCGACGGYAGCAACGTGACCGCCCGCATCGGCTATGACCGTGTGCCGCGCCTGCCGGGCGTCGAGTATTACCTCGATCAGGGCTGCGTGCCCGGCGGCACACTGCGCAATTTCGACAGCTACGCCAGCAAGGTCGGTCGGCTCCAGGAGTTGCACAAACGCGTGCTCTGCGACCCGCAGACCAGCGGCGGTTTGCTGATTGCAGTCACGCCCGAATGCGACGCAGCGTTCCTGGCGGTGGCGGCCGAACTTGGGCTGGCCCTTCAGCCGATCGGCGAACTGGTTGAGCGACAGACCCACGCGGTTGAGGTGGTTTGATGTCCAGAGACTTCACCGATTACCGCGACATCTTCCTCAACGACCGGCCGATGATGGATGTGCGCGCGCCGATCGAATTCCTCAAGGGCTCATTCCCCGGTGTGGTCAACCTGCCGCTGATGAATGACCATGAGCGGCAACGGGTCGGCACTTGCTACAAGCAACACGGTCAGCAAGCGGCCATCACGCTGGGGCATCAATTGGTGACCGGCGCGATCAAGGCCGAGCGTATCCAGGCCTGGGCCGATTTTGCCCGGGCGCATCCGGATGGCTATTTGTATTGTTTTCGCGGTGGGCTGCGTTCGCAGATCACCCAGCAGTGGCTCAAGGACGAAGCGGGCATCGACTATCCGCGGGTCGGTGGCGGCTACAAGGCCATGCGCACCTTCTTGCTCGACACGCTCGACCAGGCCGTTGCCCAGTGCGATTTCGTTTTGCTGGGCGGCATGACCGGCACCGGCAAGACCGAGGTGCTCACGCAATTGAGCAACGCGCTGGACCTTGAAGGTCATGCCCATCATCGCGGCTCCAGCTTCGGCAAACGCGCCACCGGCCAACCCTCCAACATCGACTTTGAAAACCGCCTGGCCGTGGACGTGCTGAAAAAGTGTGCCAGCGGTATCGAGCAGTTTGTGCTCGAAGACGAGAGCCGCGCGATCGGCAGTTGTGCGCTGCCGTTGCCGCTGTATCAGGGCATGCAGCAGTTTCCGATGGTCTGGCTGGAAGACAGCCTGGAAGGGCGCGTCGAGCGGATCCTGCGCGATTACGTGGTGGATTTATGCGCCGAGTTCACCGAGGTGTATGGCGATGAAGGCTTCGCGCTGTTTTCCGAGCGGATGTTGGCGAGCCTGAACAATGTCCAGAAACGCCTGGGCGGCGAACGTCATCGGCGGATGCTGACCTTGATGGAGGATGCGCTGGCGGAACAGGCCAATAGCGGCGCGGTGGATTTGCACCGGGGCTGGATCGAAGGGTTGCTGCGTGAGTATTACGACCCGATGTATGTGTTTCAGCGGGAGAAGAAGGGGGCGCGGATCGAGTTTGTCGGGGATCGGGGGGCGGTTCTCGAATATTTGCGGGAGCGGGGCAAGCAGCGGGGGTGATGTTGTTTTTACTGGCCCCTTCGCGAGCCTGCTCGCGATGGGGCCTGGCAGGTGCCCGACCGCTTACGTCGGACAAGTCTCCGGGCCGTTATTGAGCCCTTGCTTATAGAGGTGGCTCTGCAGGCTGGCCTTGCCGTTGTGCCAGGTCAGCGTGAGCACGTACAGCGAGTCATAGTCGCTGGATGCCCAGTCATCGGTGATGCGCTGTTCTGAGCCGACGGCTTCCCCGGCGACCTTGTTGATCAGCTCGGGCAGGTAGCCATGAGACCAGGCGGTATAGATGATCGAGTTGTGATACTTGTCGCGAAGCAGTTCATCGGCCAGGTCGCTGGTGTCGTTGGCCGAAAATTCGATGTTCACCGGCAAGCCGAGCTTGATCGCGCTGGGGCTGATGGTCATCAGGGGGCGAATGTAACTGTAGGAATTATCCAGTTCGCCTTCCTCTACATTGCGCGTCGGGTTGGCGGCAAACACGTAGTTGGCCTTGCCGAATTTTTCCGGCAGCAAGGTGGCTAGGTCGATGGCGCGGTTCAGTCCCTGACAATTGAGCTGACCCAGGCCGCCGGCCGGTTTTTCCGCGTGACGCAAAAACACCAGCGTCTGTGTACCGTCCACCGGTTGGGCGCGGCTTACACTGGACTCCAGTGACAAAAACAACGCGCTGGCCGCCAACAGAGCGGGCAGGAAGATATAAGCGCGATGTTTGAAGCGGTTGGTGAGTTTCAAAGGATTCATCATCGAATAGGTAATCTTCAGCGCATTTGGTTAAGGCCGACAAACCTTGACACCTCAAGTGCCTAGCATAGGGTGTTTGCCATGTCGTTGACCCGGTCCATTTCTAACAGGGCAATGCTCAGAGTCCGCTGAAGCCCTTTTGGTTCGATTCGAGCTTCGATCCGGGCCAGGTGCCTGGCACTTTAGCGGCAACCTTGAACGGATTGGGGGGAAGGTTATCGACAGGATGTTTCGGATTGATGGGCACAGTACACATGTTAGCCCCGTCCCCCTTATGATCTTCACTCCGACTTTCCCGTGGAAGCTCCCGATGACCGATTTGTCTGCATTCCCCATCACTCGAAAATGGCCGGCCCAGTACCCGGAGTGGATC
>NZ_JBFTMK010000441.1:0-6153 GCF_056396965.1 Pseudomonas sp. 05N434 | reverse complement strand
GCGCACGGCTTTCCACGCAGCGACATAGAAGCGGGCGCCGAAGACGAATTGCACCGGCGTTGCCAGCGCGAACTGCACCCACGCCGGGAGCATCCAGTGCACACCGAAAGGTTGCAGCAGCATCGGCAGCACCAGCGGCAAGGCGAGGGCGATGGCCGCCAGCAAGGCCCAGCGTTCGCGCTGCAGGCGTTGTTGCTGATTATCGGTTTGCGGGTGTTCGACTTCCCAGACGCGGGCGGAATAACCGGCCTTGGTCACGGCGCCGATCAAGGTTTGCGGATCGACCTGGCCGAGCAGCTCAAGGTGCGCCCGTTCGKTGGCCAGGTTGACGCTGACACTTTTCACTCCCGGCACCTTGGTCAGTGCCCGTTCGACGCGGCCGACGCAAGATGCACAGGTCATGCCGTGTATTCCAAAGCTGCAGGCTTGAGGTACATCCCTTCCTGCGTCATCGCAATCCGGAACTTCAACACATCCCCAGCCTTGAGTTTGATGTCCTGCGACCCCGGCGCGAGCATGCCCGGGTTGCAGCCCGGCGCCTGGCCCGGCAGCAGTTTGAGGCGCAGGGACACATTGCCCGGCGGCAGGTTGAACGAGGTGCTCTGTTCCTGGAACAGCCGCCCGGCCAACTGATCCTGGATGTACACGCCGATCTCGCAGGAAGTCGACACTTCCAGACGCTCGCGGGAAATGATCAGCACGCCGTAGTCCTCCCCGGCGGCTTGAACCGAAGGTGTCGCGGCAAAGAGGCTGAGGAAGCCAAACAGGCTGAGAGCTGACCAGCGCATGGCTGAATCTCCTGATGTCGAGTCATAGATGGACGCAGCTTGGCCGAGCGCGACGCCGATTGCCAGCCCGGCAGCTTGATTCAGAACTTGACCTTGCCATGGTGGCAAGCTCGAGACTGCGCGCAACCCTCATGTAAGGGCTTCATTAAAGGAGACGTCCCATGCAAGTGTTCAACGTTGAAGGCATGTCCTGCGGTCACTGCGTCAAGGCTATCACTGAGGCGCTGCAAGCCAAGGATCCGGCAGCCAGCGTACGCATCGATCTGGCGGCAAAAGAAGTCGGCGTAGAAACCGTGCTGACAGCCGATCAGGTAATCGCCGCCATCACTGAAGAGGGTTACGGGGTAAAACAGGCCTGAGCTATTTTTAATAGTTAGCGACCTATCGGAATGTTCAAGGCGTCCACGCCCGGCTAGACTGTCAGCCTGCCGATCCATGGCTAACCTGTCTGCCCAACCTGGACGCCTGATGAACCTGCGCACAATCCTGATTCTCGGCGCCTTGAGCGCTTTCGGTCCCCTGGCGATCGATTTCTACCTGCCGGCCTTCCCGGCGATGGCGCTCGCTTTCGGTACCGACGAAAAACACGTTCAACTGACCCTGGCGGCCTATTTCCTGGGGCTGTCCATCGGCCAACTGGCGTACGGCCCGGTGGCGGATCGCTTTGGGCGACGGCTTCCCTTGCTGACAGGTGTCGGTTTATTCACCGTGGCCTCATTGGCCTGTGCTTACGCGCCGAGTCTTGAGTGGCTGATCGGTGCCCGCTTTGTCCAGGCGCTGGGTGGTTGCGCGGGCATGGTGATCGCCCGGGCAGTGGTCAGCGATAAATGCGATGCGGTGGGGTCGGCGAAGGTCTTTTCGCAGTTGATGCTGGTGATGGGCCTGGCGCCGATTCTTGCGCCGATGCTGGGCGGGTTGTTGGTCAACACGACGGGTTGGCAGTCGATCTTTCTCGTGCTGACCGGTTTCAGTGCGCTGGCCGGGTTGGCGGTGGCTCTCGGGCTACCGGAAAGTCTACCGGCCCATGTGCCGCGCCAACCGTTGTCGGGCGCACTACGCCAGTACGGTCGGTTGCTGGCGGACCCGATATTCCTCGGTCATGCCCTGACCGGTGGTGTCGCCATCGCCGGGATGTTTGCCTACATCGCGGGCTCGCCGTTCGTCTTCATCAAACTCTATGGTGTGCCGGCCGAGCATTTCGGCTGGCTGTTCGGGATCAACGCGGCGGGGTTCATCCTGGTGGCCCAGGTCAATGCCCGGTTGCTGGCGAGACGCGGTCCGGCCTTCTTGCTGGCGCGCACTGTCTGGCTCTACCTGGCGGGCGGCCTGGCCCTGTTGGCGGTCAGCTCGCTGCACCCTGCGCACTTGTGGCCGTTGCTGATTCCGCTTTTTGTCTGCATCGCCAGCCTGGGTTGTATCGTGCCCAACGCCTCGGCCTGCGCGATGAGCGGCCAGGGCGCACGGGCGGGCAGTGCCTCGGCGATGCTCGGTTGCCTGCAATTCAGCGTCGCCGCCGGGGCCGCGGCGCTGGTGGGTGTTTTGCACGATGGCAGTGCCATGCCGATGGCCATGGTCATCAGCCTGTGCGCAATTGTGGTGGTGAGCGTGGCGATGCTCACCCGGCGTTTGCAGAATGCCCGGGCGTTGGAACAAGCCCAGGCCTGAGGACGGACTCAGCCAGCAGTGCGCTGCTGACGGCCGGGAATCTGATGGGGCGCGAGCAAGCGCGCTTCAAGCGTTTTAGTGAAGGCCAGGGCTTCGGCTTCACTGCGGAACGTCACAGCGTGTTGATCCAGGCGAACCTGCCAGCGGGATGTTGCCAATTCTTTTATCAGGATCTTCATTGCTGAGTTCCTCTTGTGAAAGACGTCTTGCAAAAGACATCACGTAAAAGATTGTTCGCAGAGTTTTCGATTGTAGACCTGAATACGATCGCAATTGTGACAACGATCAACTCTCTGACTGACGGCAAAAGATCGCTGGCGCAGCGATCTTTTGATCTTCGGGTCAGAACCCTTCAAGCACAATCTTGCCCTTGGACTTGCCGCTTTCCAGCCGTTCATGGGCGCGACGCAGGTTGGCGGCGTTGATGGTTCCGAAGTGCTCACCGACCGTGGTTTTCAGTGTGCCGGCATCGATCAGCCCGGCGACGCGGTTGAGCAGTTTGTGTTGCTCGATCATGTCGGCGGTTTCGAACAGCGAGCGGGTGTACATGAACTCCCAGTGCAGCGACAGGCTCTTGCGTTTGAGCTTGGTTACGTCCAGCGCCTTCGGATCATCGATCAGCGCCAGTTTGCCTTGCGGCGCCAATGCCTCCACCAATTGATCCAGGTGTTGGTCAGTCTGGGTCAGGCTGGCAACGTGGGTCACATGCTCGAACCCTGCACGTTTGAGTGCTTCACTCAGCGGCTGACTGTGATCGATCACCTGATCGGCGCCCATGTCACGCACCCAACTCTGGGTTTGGGCACGGGACGCGGTGCCGATGACTTTCAACCCGGTGAGCTGGCTGGCCAATTGCGTGAGGATTGAACCAACGCCCCCGGCGGCACCGACGATCAGCAGGCTCTGACCCTCATCGGTTTTGCCTTCGCGTATTTGCAGGCGTTCGAACAACAGTTCCCACGCGGTGATGGCGGTTAGCGGCAGGGCGGCGGCTTCGGCGAAACCAAGGGTCTTGGGCATATGGCCGACGATGCGCTCATCCACCAAATGAAGCTCGCTGTTGCCGCCGGCACGGACGATGGAGCCGGCGTAGAACACCTTGTCGCCGGCCTTGAACAAGGTCACTTCGCTGCCAACAGCCTTGACCACTCCCGCCACGTCCCAGCCCAGCACTTTGGCCGCGCCACCTTCAGGCTGTACGTTCTGGCGAATCTTGGTGTCCACCGGGTTGACCGAAATGGCTTTGACCTCCACCAACAGGTCGCAAGGGCCGGCGACCGGTTCTGGCAGTTCGATATCTTGCAGGGATTTTTCGTCGCTGATCGGCAGGGAGGCGAAGTAGGCAATGGCTTTCATAGTGGGATCCTGGGAGAGAGATGATTTCGATGGCACAGATGATTGGTTATTTCTCTGCAAGATAAAACCCGCTAAAAGAGCAGTCTCTTTCAACATTTTTTTGATAATCGGGGCTGAAGATGTTGCGTTTCGATGACTTGCAGTTGTTCGTTCGGGCGGCGGACCTGGGCAGTCTGTCGGCGGCGGCACGGGGGATGGATATGTCGGCGGCGGTGGCCAGCGCGGCGTTGAAGCGCATCGAACAACAACTTGGCGCACGCTTGCTCACCCGCTCTACCCGTAGCCTGCGCCTGACGGCCGAAGGCGAGGGCTTTCTGGAGTACGCCCGGGCCGCCTTGAGCAATCTCGATGAGGGCCGCCGTTTGCTGGCCAGTGGGCAGGATCAGGTCAGTGGGATTTTGCAGCTGTCGGCGCCTTCGGATTTCGGGCGCAACCTGCTGTTGCCATGGCTCGACGAGTTTCAGCGCGAGCATCCGAAACTCACCGTACGGTTGCTGCTGGGCGACCGCATCGCCGACCTGTTCCGCCAACCGGTGGACATCGCCTTGCGTTACGGCGAGCCGGAAGACTCGAGCCTGGTGGCCTTACCCATCGCACCGCAGAACCGCCGCGTGCTGTGTGCTGCGCCGAGTTATCTGGCCCGACATGGCGAACCACGGCAGCTGGAGCAATTGGCGCAGCACAATTGCCTGCTGTTTATGCTCGGTAGCCGGGTCCACGATCACTGGAGTTTTCACGACGGCAAACGCGAGGTGAGCCTGACCGTCAGCGGCGATCGCTTCAGTGACGATGCCGATGTGGTGCGGCTGTGGGCCGTGGCGGGAACGGGGAGAATTTACTGTGCGCCCATCGCGCACAATTGAGTAAGCCGGYGAACCTTTTGCGGGAAATGCTTGCCAGCCGATGCGCTCGGATAAGCAGTCAATTTCCGACGATATCGGGTGTCGATCATTAGTCGCAGGCAAATAGCGAAATTTCTGTCAGGAACTATCACCACCAATGGATTCCCGAGGGCAGGAACCGGCGGTTAACCCGCTTATACTAGCGCCCGCCTCATGTACGCGCCGTCGATCTCGCAATGGCGAGTCCACGTTCGAGTCGGTCAGACCCTACGGTCATCACCGGACCTTCGCTGCACCCGCGAAGCAATGGCCTGGGTGAGCGGGTGGCTTTGCCCGGCTTATGGCGGTTTTCGCGTCTTGGCCGAGGACACATTACTGGTCAAGATGTCTCTGAGCAGTAGACGAAACGATTCAACAGGGAGTGAATACATGGAACATGCACCTTGCATCAGCCAGATTGCCACGTTGCTGGCTGACCCAAAGCGCAGCGCAATGATGTGGGCCTTGATGGACGGCACGGCACGGCACACTGAGGAGCTGGCGTTGCTGGCGGGCCTGTCGCCGTCTTCGGCCAGTGCGCATCTGGGGCGCTTGTCCACCGGCGGTCTGTTGAAAGTCGAAACCCGTGGGCGCAAACGGTTTTTCCGGCTTGCCGCGCCCGAAGTCGGCGCCGCGATAGAAGCCCTGGCCAGTGCTACCCTGGCCAGCGCGCCTCGGGATATTCCAGAGGTGTTCAAACGCACGAGCCCTATCGCCAAACCTCAGGCGGCGCCTTCGTCACTGCTGCGGGCCCGACTCTGCGACGACCATCTGGGAGGCACCCTGGCCGCGGATCTTTACCAGCGACTGCTGGATGCTGGCTGGATCGAGCAGCTCGATCAGCGGGTCATGATCACTCACAAGGGTTCCACGCAATTGGCAGCACGCGGTGTGTTCATCCAGGCGCTGGCCCACCGCAACGGCAGAGTCGTCTGCGCGTGCCCGGACTGGAGCGAAAGACGCCCGCACATGGGTGGTTCCTTGGGGGCTGCCTTGTTGCAACTGTTCATGCAGTCCGGCTGGTTGAGCCTGCCCAGCGATTCGCGAGCCTTGCAAATCACGGCCACGGGGCAACGTGAAATCCATCATTTCGCCAAGGAAACCGAGCTGGAAATGGCGCTTTAGAGCCATTGGGGGGCGATGTTCGGGATTCTGGGCTTCAGGCGTCGTTCAGAGCTGTGGGCAGGTCGTATCCAGCAATAACCCCCAGTCACTATCGCGCACACTCGATCCGGGGACTTTCAGATTGGGGGAAGGTGGCATGGAAACACGAAGCTTTAGCGCGGCAGAACGACTGGAACGGCTGCCCATCAGTGGTTATCACCGCATCATTTTCATCATCATTGCCTTGGCGTTTTTCTTCGACTCCATGGACCTGGCGATGATGACCTTCCTGCTAGGCTCGATCAAAACCGAGTTCGGCCTGAGCACGGCGCAGGCCGGGTTGCTGGCCAGTTCGAGTT
>NZ_JBFTMK010000440.1:0-4328 GCF_056396965.1 Pseudomonas sp. 05N434 | reverse complement strand
GACTTTCTCAGGGACTGAGGCCACAGAGTTGAACAGATTGAAGCCCAAATAAAAGGCCTCGCAATTGCGAGGCCTTTTGCTTTTTGACGTTAAGGTTTATCGGGTTTGGCCAGCAATGTGTAAATGCATGGCAGCACGAACAAGGTGAACAGCGTCCCGATCGACATCCCCGTTGCGATCACCGTGCCGATGTCGAACCGGCTGACGGCTCCCGCGCCCGTGGCGATGATCAACGGCACCATGCCGAACACCATTGCCGCCGTGGTCATCAATACCGGGCGCAGACGAATGGCCGCCGCTTCCTCTACCGCTTCGCGAGGTGTCAGGCCTTTCTCCTTGCGTAACTGGTTGGCGAACTCGACGATCAGGATCCCGTGCTTGCTGATCAGTCCGATCAACGTCACCAGCCCCACCTGGGTATAGATGTTCATACTCGACCAGCCGAGGAAGAGCGGGATCAATGCGCCACAGATCGACAGCGGCACAGTCACCAGAATCACCAGCGGATCGCGGAAGCTTTCGAACTGGGCCGCCAGCACCAGGAAGATGATCGCCAAGGCCAGGGCGAAGGTGACCCACAGCGCGCTGCCTTCCTGAACGTATTGCCGTGAGACACCGGCATAGTCGATGGCGTAACCCGTGGGAGCCTCTTCCCGGGCGATCTGGCGCACGGTGTCGATGGCTTCACCCATGCTGACCAGCGGGACCCCGGAAAGAATCGCCGAGTTGAGTTGCTGGAACTGGTTCAACTGACGCGGCCGCGCGCGGTCGGTCACGGTGATCAGGGTCGACAGGGGCAGCAGTTCGCCCTTGGTGTTCCTGACGTAATAATGGTTCAGCCAGTCAGGGTTATCGCGGTAGGGCCGTTCCACCTGAGCGATGACCTTGTAGCTGCGACCTTCGATGGTGAACCGGTTGATCTCCGCCTCGCCCAGCATCGTCGCAAGAGTACCGCCCAGGTCCTGCATGGACACACCCATCTGCGCAGCCTTGGCGCGATCGATATCCACCACGACTTCGGGCTTGTCGAAGGCCAGGTCGACGTCGACAAAAGCAAACTTGCCGGATTCCATCGCTCTTTTTTTCACTCGGTCCATCACCTGCAGCAGCGCCTCGTAGCTGTTAGCCGAGTTGATCACGAATTGAAACGGCAAGCCCTCGCCGGTGCCTGGCAGGGACGGCAGGTTGAAGCCGAATATTTGCAGCCCGGGAATGCTTTCCAGTTTGCTCTGGACCAGCGGCAGGATCTGCATCTGGGTCCGGTGGCGTTCATTCCAGGGTTTGAGCAGGAAGCCGCCGATCCCCGATTGCACGCCGTTGAAGCCGTTGATCTGGAACGAGGAGTAGTACTCGGGAAACTCCTTGAAAATGGCGACGAACTCGTCGGTGTAGGCGTTCATGTAGTCGAGGTTGGCTGGTTGCGGGGCGTTGGCCATCATGAAGATCACGCCCTGGTCTTCGTCCGGCGCCAGTTCCGACTTGGTGAACTTGAGCAGTACTGGAATCAGGCACAGCACGATCACCGCGAACACCAGCACTACCGGCCGGGTGTTGAGAGTGCCGTGAAGCACGCGCTGGTAGCGGCGTTTGAGGCCTTCGAAGATCACGTCCAGGCGATGGGCCAGGCCGCTGGGGTTTTCATCGTGGCGCAGCAGCATGGCGCACATCATCGGCGACAGCGTCAGAGCGACGACACCGGAAATCACCACCGCCCCGGCCAGGGTCAGGGCGAACTCCTTGAACAACGCCCCCGTCAGGCCGGTCAGGAAGCCGATCGGCGCATAGACCGCCGCCAGGGTGATGGTCATCGACACCACCGGCATGGCGATCTCCCGTGCGCCCTCGATGGCCGCATCCAACGGTGTCTTGCCTTCTTCGATGTGCCGGTGGATGTTTTCCACCACCACGATGGCGTCGTCCACCACCAGCCCGATGGCCAAGACCATCGCCAGCAAGGTCAGCAGGTTGATCGAGTAGCCCATCATCTGCATGAAGAACATCACGCCGATCATCGACAGCGGAATGGTCACCACCGGGATCACCACCGAACGCAGGGCGCCGAGGAACAGGAACACCACCACAATCACGATCAGCACCGCTTCGAACAGGGTTTTCAACACCTCGTCGATGGAGGCCTGGATGAACAGCGTGGCGTCGTAGGCGATTTCGCCCTTGAGGTTTGGCGGCAGCTGGGCTTCCAGGTCCGGCATGATCTTGCGCACTTCCTTGATCACGTCCAGCGGGTTGGCGCCGGGTGTGGCCTTGATGCCGATGTACACCGAAGGTGTGCCGCCGAAGGAGCTGATGGTGTTGTAGTTCTCCGCGCCCATCTCGACCCGCGCCACGTCTCGCAACAGCACACGACTGTCACCGTCGACCTTGAGCGGAATTGCGCCAAAGGCCTCGGCGGACTTGAGTTCGGTGTTGGCGTTGATGCTGGTGACCACGTACTCGCCTTTCACTTCGCCGGCGGCGGAGAGGAAGTTGTACTGGCGCACGGCGTTGGTCACATCGCTGGCGCTCAGGCCGAAACCGGCGAGCTTCACCGGGTCCAGCCACAGGCGCATGGCGAACACCTGGTTGCCGAGAATCTCGGCTTCGGCCATGCCCGGCAGGGTCGCCAGTTTCGGCTGGATAACCCGGGACAGGTAGTCGGTGATCTGCGGGTTACTCAGCTCGTTGCTGAAGAAACTGATGTACATCAGCGCCGAGGCGCCGGTGGCTTCCTTGCTCAGCACCGGGTCTTCGGCGTCCTGGGGCAGCTGGTTCTTGACCTCGTTGGCCTTGGCCAGCAGTTCGGTGAACAGGCGGTCGGTGTTGGAACCGATGCGCGCGTAGATCGAGATCACCGAGAAGTTCTGGCGACTGACCGAGGTCATGTAGTCGATGCCCTCGGCGCTGGCCAGGCTATGCTGCATCGGTTGGGTGATATAGCCTTGGATGGTCTCGGCGTTGGCTCCGGGATAAGCGGTGGTCACCGTGATCAGGGCGTTTTCCATTTGCGGGTATTGGCGCAGCGGCAACTTGCTCCAGGCCTGGAAGCCCAGCAGCACTATCAACAGGCTGACCACGGTGGCGAGCACCGGGCGGCGGATGAACGGATCGGTAAAAGCCATGGGGATTCCTTGATCAGTCAGCGCGTGGCTGACTGTTCTTCTCAGCCAGGGTCTTGTCGTCGCTGATGGCAACGTGCGCGCCGTGGTCCAGTTTGAGCTGACCAGCCGTGACCACTTTTTCGCCGTTCTGCACGCCTTTGGTGATCATGACCATCCCGTCGCGGCGCTCGCCGGTTTCGACGAAGCGTCGTTCGGCGATCAGAACCGGTTCGCCCTTGTCGTCTTTTTCGAGGCTGCCGTCTTCGGCCTTTTTCTGCGCGACGACATACAGCGAGTTGCCATAAAGGGTGTAGCTGATCGCGCTTTCCGGCACCACGATGTGCGGCTGCGGGTCGGGCAACAACACCTGCAGGCTGGCAAACATCCCCGGCAGGAGTTTGCCATCGGGGTTGGCCAGGGTCGCGCGCACCAGCACGTTGCGGGTGCTGCTTTCTACCTTCGGGTTGATGGCGCTGACGGTGCCGGGGAAAGTTTCCGTCGGGTAGGCCGAGACAATGACCTGTACCGATTGGCCGAGGGTGATCTTCGGCACGTCCTGCTCGGGTACAAAGAAGTCGACGTAGAGGCTGCTGAGGTCTTGCAGGGTGGCGATCATCGTGCCGCTGGCCACGTAGTCGCCGACGTCTACCCGACGAATACCGATGGTCCCGCTGAACGGTGCGAGGATTCGTTTTTTCTCCAGCGCCGCCTTGAGCTGATTGACCGTGGCCCGGCTCTTTTGCAATACCGCCGAGAGTCGGTCGAACTCACCTTTGGAAATAGCCTGGCTGCCTACCAGTTGGCTGCCGCGACCGTAATCCAGTTGCGCCAGTCCCAGGTCGGCCTGGGCGGTTGCCAGCAGGGCGGTTTCCACGGCGCTGTCGAGTTGCAGCAGCGGCTGACCGACCTTGACCTTCTGTCCTGACTCGAACTGAACTTCCTTGACGGTGCCGTCGACCTCCAGGCTCAGATCGACCCCTTGCAGCGCCGTAAGGGTGCCGACCGTTGGCAAACGGCTTTGCCACGGACGTTCGGTGGCGGTGGCCACGGCGACGCTGATCGGTGGTTTCGGTACAGAGAAGCCCTTCATCATCGTATAGATGGAGAAGGCTTTGTAACCGGCCAGGACCAGCACGATTAGCAGGACAACACCCAACATGATCAGCATGCGGCGACGCAGCATATTTCCATTTCCTTGGAGAAAATCAGGTGAGACAGGCGAAAACATTACTC